>JAQVUQ010000173.1 GCA_028699365.1 bacterium
TTACCCTTTGCTTTAATCCCGGTTTTTTGCCGGGCGACGTAGTCTGAACAGCATAAGGGCAACTATCGCCAGCAAGAAAATGCCTGTTGCGGGCAGACCATCCGCCTTGCGTCTTTGTAACGGAGATGCGGCAAGGTCCCGTGCTTTTATCGGGCCGAGATGTGCCGTCGATATGGTGGCGTCCGAAAACCTGGAGCGGAACTGCTGGATATCGTAGACGGGAGCGTTTGTTCCCGGCTTGCCGAAGAACAATCTGTAATGTCTGTCGGCTTCTGCCCTGAATACCAGGCTGACCTGCGGGCCGTAGACTTTGACGCTCTTTATATGCAGCGGCTTATCCTTATCGTTGCGTATTACAAGCATCAAATGGCGGTAAGTGGTGCCGGCCGGCAGTTGCAGCCGCGTTTTCTGCTGGATTACGCCGCCCAGGCTGCTTCTGAAGATAACAGCCCCCGAGAACCGGCGCCAGCGTCTGGTATCGTGGCTTCCCATTACCATAATCTCCCGAACAAAGGAGGGATCGGTTATATGCAGCGATAGTCTGGACAGAGGAATATTGTCATAACCCAGATCCAGCTTTACTTTGGTCAGGTGATGCTCCGGGACCTCAACCGTCCTGAAATGCTTTATCGGAATATCCGATACGACCATATCCGCATAGATGGCTCTGTTGACGATGATGCTGTCTATACCCAGAGGTTTGTCCTTGCCGTTCTCGATCCGGATCCTCAGATAACGGCAGTTGCTGGGAGAATATGCTACAGTTTTCCAGGCAAGACTGCCTTTCCCCGGCAGAGAGAATACAAAGCTATCCTTTTTCAGAATCTTCCAAGTCAGAGCATCATTGCTTCCTTCAACCGTTACTGGTCTGGAGAAGCCGGTACTGCCTGTATTCAGCGTTATGGAATCATGGGGCAGCTTATCCCGGCCTGTGTCTACGGTGAAGATCGTTCCGTCTCCGGGATGATTGGAGATGCTCATCAGTCTGGCTGCAAGTACGGCCGGCTGCACTCCGCTCTTACAGGGATGCAACAGAGCATAGGGGACTTCCCGCCCGGAACGCGTTGCCAGGCGGAGGTCGCCGAGTCCGGGCGCGGACCGGCCTAGAACAGGGGGCGACAGAATCAGCCGGCGGAAGCCTCCGGTCTTCTTCCCGCCGGGAGTTACATCCGCATAGCGGCTCCAGCCTTTATGTCCGTAACCTGCTTCGGCAGGCAGTGCTGCAACGAGAGCTCCGATGATTGCCGTAATGATAATGCGTCTTTTGCCGATAAAATTCATAACTTCACCCAGGTATATATTCTTCAGCGTACAGCTATAACCCTGCCTTCCGCTATTTAGCTACGGTGCGGCAGGCCCTGCCTCAATTATTGTAAAGTCTGACCGTGCTGCCGTCGCCGTCACTGGACGGGGCGGTTACCTCCAGATAGCGAGGCAGGCGCTGATGCAGCTCCGGAACATGGCTGATTATTCCCACCATCCGGCTGCTGTCATGCAGCTTCTCCAGAGATGCTACGACCGCTTCCAGCTTCTCCTGATCCAGCGTTCCGAAACCCTCATCCAGGAAGAAGAAGCCCAGGGGATAGCGCCCCTTGATCTGTATCTGGGATGACAGGGCCAGGGCCAGTGCCAGGGAGGTCATGAAGGTTTCTCCGCCGGACAGGGAACACACCGGACGTCGCTGCCCGCCGTTGTAATCGTCTCTGACGATAAATTCACAATCCGGCCCTAATTCCAGGGCATAACGCTGCCCGGTGAGGCTGCCCAGCCGGGAGGAAGCCTCGACCACCATGTCTCTCAGATGATGTTCGGCCAGATAGTCTATAAAGCGCCTGCCCTTGAGCAGGCTTTCCAGACGCCTCCCCAGGACCAATCGTCCCTCCGTTCTGTCTTTGAACGCCTCCAGTTCCTGCCAGCGGAGGTGGCTCTTCTGCATAGCTTCAAATTCGGCGGCGGCCACGGCAGCCTGTTCTCTGAGGATATCCGCGGCGCCGGCCGTGTCGTCGGCATGACTCTTCATGATTTCGTATCTTCCACCGTCAAACCCGGCCTGCTCCAACTCAGCCTGTTGCGCAGATAACCTGCGTCGCAATTCGGCCATTGTTCCACTCAGAACACTCTGCCGGTTGCGGCATTCTTCCAGTGCTTTTCGGGCGTCGTCCTCTCTGGTGACGGCAATCTCTGAGGCACGTTGGAGTTCTTCCAGTTCACAATTGATGCCGTGACGTAATTTGATGGGATCGTCCTCGCCGCAGATGGCTCTGACTTTGCCGTCCAGCGCGCGCTCTCTATCGTGAAGCAGCCGCAGTTCGGTTTCCACTGAGCCGATGGCAGCCGTATGCCCGGCTGTTTCAAGTTGCAGCTTTTCGACCACAACGGCAGTTTCGCCTGCCCGGCGCTCTGTTTCCCGCCGTTGCAGCTCGATCTTCTCCAGCTCTGCGGCTGTGGAAGCCTGCTCCTTTAATCGCTTCTCAATTTCGTCGGGATCCAGGCCGCCCGTGACGGCGGCAATGTCATGCCCCAGCCCCGATATCTCCGTCCGGACAGCGTTTGCCCGTTCTTTCAGTTCGTCCAATGCAGCCCTGCCGGTAGTGTATACGGCCAGTCGTTTTTGGACAGTGCCCGCTCCCAACCGCAGTTCCGACAGCGTCTTCTCTATCTGTTCAAGACGTCGGCGGGCTTCACGCGTCTTTTGAGTCGCGTCTCCGTCACAGGGGGCAGGATGATCTCCGGAACCGCAGACCGGACAAGGCTCTCCCTCTACCAGGGATGCTGCCAGCACGGCAGCGCCGGCCTTCATTTCTGCCTGTTCTCTATCGGAGCGGGCTTCGGCCAGAGCTGCTTCACCTCGCTGCAGCAGGTTCTCCAGCATCTCCCAAAGGTTGCTCAGGTCAGCGGCAGGCTGTTCGCTTTTGAACCATGCGGCGATGGCTTTCAGTATCTCCAGGCGCTCCCTGTCGAGGGCGGTATGCTTCTCCGACAGCTCACGATTGAGGGAGGAGAGGTCGTGCTCTCTGGTCCGCAGCCTGGTCAGCAGGGGTGCGGCCTTATCCAGCATAGCCCTGAGAGCAGGATCAGTCCTGAGGGTATCGTACCGCAGCGCCAGTTCTCGAAGCTCTCCGGTAAGACGCTCACGTCCCTCATTGGCGGAGCGCAACTGCGCTGCTGCTTGCGCAGAGCGGAGATGCAGGTCGGACAGCTTGTTATCCGCAAGACCGATATCGTTTCTGACCCTTCTACACTCTTCCGCCAGGCCTTCGGCCTCGGCCAGCCTCTGCAGGTGCATACTCAGTGTCGTGCTTTGTTCGGTGCAGCGGATTTTCGTTTCCCGGGCATCGCTTATTGCCTGCTCCAGGGCTTTTTTTGCCGGCTCGGCGGCTCCAGCCACCTCGATCATTTCCTGTTCAAGGCTTCGCAGCCGGAGTTCATTCCCGGTTGCCTCGGTAAAGACCGTGCGCAGATGTTCCTGGCGGAGCAGTTCCGTCTGCAGCGTTTCCAATTCCTTGAGTTTGTCTTCCAGAAGCGATGCAGCCGTGGCTGCTTCCCGGCGAGCGGAGTTCAGGGATTCTTTAGAGCACTCTCCCAGGCCGCGTTTCTCGGCCGCTATATTTTCCAGCAATCCTCTGCAGCGATTGACATCTTCTCTGACTCTGGCCGACAGCGCTTCCCCGTACAACTCCAGGCCAAAGATATTCTCCAGCATGGCCCGTCGATCGCGTCCTTCCAGCTTGAGGAATTCATCGAACTTGCCCTGAGGCAGCACCACCGCCCGATTGAAATCTTTCTGCGTCATGTCCAGCAACTCTGTCAGGGCGCTTTTGCTGTCGTTGGAGCCGTCAGCCAGAACTTCCAGCGCCTCGCCGGCTTCATCCACCTTCAGCAGCCTGGCGTTACGACAGTTGGCACCGCCTTTATCGCCGGTGCGGACATATTGCCGCTCCGATCTGTAAAGAGTATCGCCCAACCGGAAGGTAAAGCGGACCTCGGCTTTCTTTTCCTGCTGATTGATTATGCCCTGATTTCCGGACTGAGATCTGTCGACGGTGCCGTAAAGCGCCAGGGTCACGGCATCAAGGATAGTGGATTTACCGGCTCCCGTCGGCCCGAAGATGCCGAACAGCCCCAGGCGACCCAGCTCTTCGAAATCCACCGTTTGTGATTCCCGGTAGCTTTGCAGGCCGGAGAACTCCAGCCGGACAGGCCTCACTCCGGCACCTCCGTGTCTATACTGTCGCTGCGATTCTCGAGCATCTCCATGAACATGTCGATCAGTTCATCCGGCGGCTCCACTCCCTCGGTGGAGGCGGCAAATAACCTGAACTGCTCCCGGATCGACAACTCTCTGCGATCTGCCACAGCATTTTCCCGATCAGCCTGAATCAGCCTCGGGCGCACGCTTATAATACCGGAGTGCAGCCGGCGCAGATCCGCCAGGTATTCCGATGACAGCGGCTGGGAGGTTGTTATCTCCAGATCAACCCAGCAGCCGGCGTTGTCGGGCTCGGCGCACCAGGCCATGGCCGTATCCGGGTTATCCGCCTGCCAGCGCTTCAGCGGTTTGCCTGAGTGCAGGCCTATCCTGCTTATCCCGGGTTGGCGTCCGGGAGCGGCGTCTACCAGGATGACTTCTTTCTGCTGACCGGCTTCCGAAAAGCTGTAGGCCAGGGGGGAACCGGAGTAAAACCCCGTCAGTCCGCCTGCCAGGCGCTGCGGCCGGTGCAGGTGTCCGAGGGCGATGTAATCCGCCTCCGGCAGGGCGTCCGCGTTGACGGCGTGAGCCCCGCCCAGTTGTATGGGACGTTCCGAATCGCTTTCCAGTCCTCCGGCCAGGAAGAAGTGTCCCAGGATAATATTGACCGTATCTTGCCCGAAATTATCCGCTGCCGCCCGCAGAGCCGTACCTATCTTTCCGGAGTAGGCAGCCTGCAGGTCGGCATCGTCGAGCGAGGTGCTGAGCAACAGGTTGAGACGCGATTCCGAGGGATAGGCCATGGCTGCTATCACTGCCGTCTCTCCGCATCGCGGCAAGTGGAGCCTGAACCATCCCGGCCCCGAGTCCAGGCGCTGCGGGCCGGAGGCCGAGGCGCCCGAAACGGGCAGTGTTTCGGCAGGATAGCCTATGAGAGAGATGCCGTAGCGCTCCGTCAGGGGAGCTACGGCGCACAGCCGGTCCGGGCTGTCATGATTGCCGGCGGCGGCGGCTACGGCCGCTCCGGCAGCGGACAGGCGTTCCAGGGCATCGCAGAACAGCCGCTCAGCCTCGGCCGGCGGGTTGTAGGTATCGAAAATATCCCCGGCTATCAGCAGCAGATCTATCTTCTCTGCGGAGACGATGCCGCAGAGTTCGTCTATAAAGGCTGATTGCTCTTCCAGGCGCGAATGCCCTTCCAGAGTACGGCCCAGATGCCAGTCGGATGTATGGAGTATTTTCATGCGTGTCTTTCCAGGAACCCTTTGCAGATCAGTCGGCGCTTGAGAGCCGCTATAGTATATAAGTTCGTGACCGGGCGGTTTTGTCCTGCAAAGGGATAGACGGGAAGTCGGCTGTTTTTAACGTTATTCGTGTTGCTATTGATTTATTGCTGGAAATGGTTATCATATCAATTATGTGCTTTTAATTTTCACAACAAAGAGGAGGCTCAATTAATGAAGAGAATTACAGCCTGGGTAGTCTGCCTGCTGATGTCCGCTCTGCTTTTCGGTTGCGGGCAGCAGGCAAGCAATAGCGGCAAGACGGAACTGAGATGGTCAGGATACGCCTTTCCCGCTTACGACAAGTTCAGATACGATGAATCGGCCGCTTTTGAGAAAATACACCCCGAGGTAAAGATAAAATACGAGCCGATCGGCGGCAATTACGCCGGCAAGATTATGACCCAACTGGCCGGGGGCACGGCACCTGACGTTTTCTTTGTCCCCCCCAGTATGTACTGCGACTTCATTAAAAGGGGAGTCCTGATGGACTTGACCCCTTATCTGGATAAGGACAAGGAGTTTGTCAGGCAGTATTATCCGGCTCTGGTTACCAATGTGAAGTATCAGGGGAAGATTTATGGTGTGGTATCCAACAACTCTTTCTCTGTAATGTACTATAACAAGGATATCTTCGATAAGATGAAGATGCCCTATCCCACCAACGATA
>JAQVUQ010000174.1 GCA_028699365.1 bacterium
CGAAGCCCAGGAGTGGCCGCAGAAGCCCGGGAAGCGCACGGTCAAAATGTGGGTGGAAGAACCTCCCGCCGGAATAAACAAGAATACAGGCCTGATGCTGGTGCTCCATAACTGGGGCGGGGTGTATAACTCAGCCGAATATATCCAGTGGTGCAAGACTTTTGCCGTCCGCTATAACGTCATTGCCGTTTCCGTGAACTATCTGCAGAGCGGTCCGGGCTGGAAAGATAATTTACCGTATGACCACGGATTCCTGCAGGCCATGGATGCCATCGGCGCGCTATATACAGTCCGGACGCAACTTAAATCGCAGGGCATCGAATTCAACGAAAACAGGATTTACTCCATGGGGGGAAGCGGCGGCGGCAACGTTACCCAGATGGCCATGAAACTGGCTCCCCATACCTTTGCCTGCGGGGTGGATATCTGCGGCATGCCCGGCCTTATCGATGCTATTGCCTTTGGAACAGGAGAGGGAACAAGTCTGAACGCCGGATATTCACGTGATCCCAACAGTCCCGTCTTTTTGACGAAGGATATGCAGGAAATCCGGGATTTCGGAAATCCGGAGCATTGTAAAATCCTGCATAGCGCCAACCCGCAACTGAAAATCGCTATAGTTCATGGCGTAGCGGATAAATCGTGTCCGGTATCGGCTAAGATTCTTCAATACAGAAACATGCTGGCTGCAGGAATAAGCGTAGATGCTCATTTCCTGACGGAGTTTGATGTGGACGGTGTTGCTGTTAAAGACACGGGACACTCGGTTGGGGATCGTGAGCAGGTGGTCATCAAATACGCCGATGTTTATCTGAAAGAAGACGGAGCCTACGCTAAGAAACTAAGTGCGCCCAATGATTTTGTCAAAAAAGGCAAGATAGAGTATCCGACTTCAAACGGGAAGTATATCGTTGATTACTCCGGTTACCCAAGTATTTCTTTCAAAGGTAAATAGCGGAAAGGGGGCAACTCTTTACATATGAGAAGCAGATATACCCTGACTATCCTTGCTGCTCTTCTCTGCTGCACTTATGCAAAAGAGAGCGTATCGGCGGCACCTGTTTGCCGGCTGGAAGCCGTTCAGGAACCCCTGAACAATGCACTTCAGCATCCCATTCAGGCGGTGGTCATCCCGCAGATGAAGAAGCCGTTGCTGGATGGTGTCCCGGCAAAGGACGAATGGCTGTCCGCAGAGCCTGTAGAAGGGTTCCGGATACCGGGAACAGACAGGAAATCAGCCCCGGCGACAAAAGCCTGGCTGGGAGTGGATGATAAAAACCTCTATCTGGCGGTTAGTTGCACGCTGGCACCCGGAACAGTGCCCGTAGTAAAGGCACAGCAGCATGATGGAGCGGTTTTCAGCGATGAGAGCATAGAGTTCTTTTTGCAACCCGACAGCTCCGCTCCACGCTATTACCAACTGGCCTTTAACGCTGCCGGCACCAGCTTTGATGCCGTATGCAGGATCGGCTCCGGGGCCGATGCCTCCTGGAACCCCAAATGGCAGGTGAAAACTGCCGGCAGTAAAGACGTCTGGACGGCGGAAGCGGCTATTTCCCTGGCAGAGTTGGGGATAAAAGCGCAAGGCGTCAGAGCCGTCAGATGGAACCTCTGCCGGAATATCATTCCAGGAGCAGATCGCTACGCCAGTTGGTCGTTCCTGCCCATGCTCAGCTTTCACAAAACGGAGTATTTCAGCCTGGGCCTGTGCACCTTCGGGACACCGCGCGGGAAGCACTTCAGCGCCGATACGGTGCAGTGTCTAGACAACAATCTTCTCCGCGTAGATCGCGACAGCTATTCAGCGGTTCTACCGAACCCATGCAAAGTTCTTTTCAGATGCGATCTGCCCGATACGCTCATGCAACGTGGCGTATCTCTGCAAGCAAGGCTTATACCCGTTGCGGCCGCAGGAAAAGCGATCCCAGTCTCCTTAGGCAAATTTCCTCTGCGCTCTACCGGTTTAACGACCCTTACCATCAAAGATCTGGGACCGGGAGACTATAAGCTGACCCTGGATATCAGCGGCAAGGGATTCAAACTGTCCAGGAGCGTATCGCTTTTTGTCAGAGCCCCAAATATAGAACCGCAGATAAAGGGTCAAATACTCATCGACGACAGTAATTGGCAGAAGAATGGTAAAGTAGCCAAAGCAACAGGCATCGAGCATCAGCTTGCACCCCAACTGCTCCTGAAGACCGAGTTCAAGCAACCCGTGCTCAGCTTCGATCCCACCGATGATAAAACCGTAACCTGCCTGACCGATTTTCAGGGCAAGCTCTATGCCGGCACCTGTACCGACCCGGCAGCAACGGATACCGGCACCGTCTTCACCTACGACCCCGAGACAGACCTGTGGGAGAAAGCCTTTCAGGTCAACGAGCAGGGGCTGGTAAAGATGAAAGTCTACGGAGACAAGCTGTATATTCCCGGTTACGATGCCAACGACGGCGGCTGGGACCTGGGCAACATCTATATCCATGACGGCAAGACATGGGTGGAGAAACGGACGGTGCCGGGAGCGATCCATATCTACGACCTGGTAGTCTACCATGATCGGATATACGTCTCGGCGGATATATCCGATGCTCCCCCGGCCGGCATGTCGGTGGAGGAAGCGCTGAGGGTCGGCAAAGCCGGTATCTACGGGCGCGTAGTCTCCTCCGGCGACGGCGGTCAGACCTGGCGTGAAGAGTATCGCGGCCGACGGGCGGAGCAGGATACAGGCTATATGACCGTTTACCAGGATAAGATAGTGCTCAACGCCGCTGGCGACCTGGTGGTATTCGACGGCAAAGAATGGAAAGAACTAGGGCTGAATCCGAACAACCTCTTTGTCTTCAACTATGCCGAA
This sequence comes from bacterium, assembly GCA_028699365.1. Classification (GTDB taxonomy): domain Bacteria; phylum UBP13; class UBA5359; order UBA5359; family UBA5359; genus UBA5359. The sequence continues at coordinate 2,855 of JAQVUQ010000174.1, forward strand.
GACGGAGGGTCCCTGATCATGGGGACACCTTTCGGCCATTGTCTTTATGACGGCCTCAAGTTCCAGCCGTCCGGCCTGTTCAAATGGGGACAAATCCGTGATCTGGACAGATTCGGTGCCGACTGGGTTTTGGTTGGCTACCATCTCCGGGGCGGCAATATCGGGCACGGTCCCGGCGGTGCCGGTTACCTTGCCCTTGGCCGGGAAGCAGAACACTTCAACTTTATAGCCGTCGTTCCATCCGATATCCTGCACAGAGGGACCGAGGCCGACCTGCTGGCTGATCCCTGGTGGCAGAGGTTGACCCGGATCGACCCTAAAGAGATGTGCATTTCCTGCCATACCTTCAAAGGCCGTCTCTATCTGGGAACACATCCTCAGGGCCGGGTTCTGGTGCTGCCGGTAGCCGGAGAAGGCAGCTTGGAATCGGCCCCGTGTCGGATCGATAGAGGAGATACCTGTCACTTATGGTGGCAGGCAGCCACGCCTCCCGGTACCGAAGTACAGTTCCAGGTAAAGGTTGCCCGCAGCCTTCAGGAGTTGGAGAAGAGCGACTTTACCGGTCCCGACGGACGCAAGGACGGCTATTTCAAAGCCCAGGGAGAGTCGTTCAAAGTGACGTCACCCGCATACGTGCAATACCGGGCCGTGCTCAAAACCGATAATCCGGCCAAAACCCCATATCTGAAGCGGGTGGTCCTGACACAGGGGGATTAGAAGGCGATTATAGCAAATGGAGTGTTGTTCCAATGCCGGCAATAAACAAGCAGGCCAGCGAGAATAAAGACATGATAAAGATTGCCTGTTGTAGCCCGACACTGCGTCCGGGAGACAAGGACTTCAACATCGACAGGATGGAGCGTTGTATCGCCGCATATAAAGATGAAAACGTCGATCTCTTTATATTTCCGGAGAACAACATAGCCGGCGGGCTCTGGTCCGACGGGCAGAAGGAGTATAAAGACCTGGCGGAAGCTATCCCCGGCGGTCCTTCCTGCAACCGGGTATTGAATCTGGCCAGAGAGTATGAGACCACCATCTGTTCCGGTATCATAGAGAGCGATCGAGACAGCCTGTATATCTCGCACGTTCTATGCGGTCCCGGCGGATTAATAGGTTGTCAGAGAAAACTCATTCCGCAGAATCCCGAAAAAAGCAGCTTCTTTGCCGCGGGAGATAGATTGAACGGTTTTCAGTTATTCGGGTACACCTGTGTCGTTCTGGCGTGTGCCGATTCCATGTTCCCGGAAACGACGGTCATAGCCGGGATGCTGAACGCCTCGCTTATTCTCTGCCCCACCGATTGTTTTCATCTCAGGGAGAGAGAAGTGGTGACCAGGCTTCTATGCTCCCAAAGCATGGGTGCCGGTGCCGCAACCGTGGCCGTGTTCGGCCACGGACATGGGGCGGATGAGGTTCTGGCGACTGTTATTGTTGATGAAGAAGGCGCGGTAGCAGCCTCGGAAACGACATTCGGTGACGAAGATAAAGTAGTTATAGCGTCCATATGTCTGAAACAGCCTCGCCAAGTCTGGGGCGGCTTCCAAGCCCGCCGGCAGATGCTTCTCCGGCATCTGCTTGATGATGGCACCGGTGATACCCTAACGGTTACCGGAGCAAAGGAAATTCCCTTAAATTGACTTTTTTACATGTTCTGATAATTTATTCGTTATAAACGATAAATTTATCGGAGATAACGAATAATGTCAATTGAGAGCAGATATTATATCGTATTGAATCGTTTAATGACGCGAATAGACGAGCCTGCGCCCGGCCGCATCCAGATGCTTACCGGCCCGAGGCAGGTGAGCAAGACTACCATACTGCTGGAAATAGTCCGCAAGTGGGGCAAAGGGGCTGTAGAGATTAAAACGGGGGGGTATACGGCCGGAGATCTATCGGGACTATTGGAGTTCTCGCGCAGATGGCCTGAGTATCGTCCTCTGGTGATATGCGATGACAAGCATGCCGATACGGCTCAGCGGATAGGCATAGATTGCCTGACGTGGAGAGAATTTTTATGGGATGGGATCATTTTTTCTTAATTTCGGATTTGGGGATATGGTATAATACTTGTATTACTTGTAGCATTTTCGCCGGGAGGTGAGATTAGAGTGCTTGCCAACGATTGGGCTTTAGCGCTGGAGTTGAAAAAGCGGTTGCCGGACACTTTGAGGATGCGGATAAAGCAGATACGAGTCTTTGGCTCGAGGGCTAAAGGAACAGCCATGGCAGATTCCGATCTTGATATTCTGATACTCGTAGATTATCGCGATGAAGAAATTGTACAGCAATTACGTGATGTTGCTTACGACATTATGTATGATAACGGATTCAAGATAGCGATATCTTTGAAAATCTTTGCGGAAAAAGATTTTTATAGCTATGTTAGGGAAGGGTTCTCTTTTTATCGTAATGTTGAAAAAGAGAGTATTCTTGTATGAAAGAAGAGACAAAACGCTATCTCCAGCGTTCCCGAAGTGCCTTGGAAGCAGCCCAAAGTCTATATAAACAACAGTTTCTTCCTGATGCTGCAAATAGAATCTATTACTCTATGTTTTATGCTGCCAAGGCGTTACTGGCCGCTATTGATGTCGATGTCAGCAAACACTCGGCTGTGGAATCCGCTCTTGGCTATTATTTTGTAAAGCCGGGTAGAATGGATGCCAAGTATCATCGTATGTATATTGATGCTCGTGAGGTAAGAGAAATTGCTGATTATGATATCGTTGAAGAGATAATCGAGCCTAATGTAAGTCTGACGATTGACCATGGTAAAGAATTTCTTCAAGAAGTAGAAAGAATCTTACGAACTCAATATTATGCAGAGTAGCTGTTAAACGTTGTCTTTCACTTCATGTTGTCCTGACTCAGAGGCACAAAAAGTATCTGCCCCGGCAAAAGGACATCCGTAGAAAACTGTCGAAAATATATAAACTCGTCGATGCTGTCGGTGCAATGAACGGATGACGGGAATGTAGGAGATTGTGGAGTATACTTTCTATGCCGCTAAGCCGCTCTGAAATACTGGAAACCATTCGCATGCTTCAGATGGAGCATCTGGATATACGCACCGTTACCCTGGGGATCTCCCTGCTGGATTGCGCCGGTGGCGGTGGCGCCGCTACAGCCGCCGCCGTCAAGGCCAAGCTGCTGCGTCTGGCCGGACGGCTGGTGCCCGAAGCGGACCGTCTGGGGGCGGAGCTGGGCATACCCATAATCAACAAAA
>JAQVUQ010000175.1 GCA_028699365.1 bacterium
CAGCCGCCCGGAGCTGTGGGTAGACCTGGACAGGGAGATGGGACTTTTTCATCGCGGCTATTATGGTGTGCTCAGTGGACAGGCGGGCACTAAGGTATCAGGTGTGCTGCGTTTCGACAGGCAACCGGACGGGACCCTTAATGCCTATACCGAGAACGACCATCTGATAGAGTTGGCCTGGGGCGGCAGCGCCAATGTCGTCCTGGCGGAGACTATGATGAAGCTGGATCGCTGCGGCTTTCTTCCCGGAGGGGAGGAGCGAGCCCGGCAGATGATCAACGCCATCCTGCACTTCAGGGACGGCGGCTTCCAGGTGCAGCACGGTCCGTGCCGGGGTGCCTGGTGGAATGCATATATAGTTGGGGAAGACCGCTTCTGCAGCCGTTATGGGCGGGACCATGTAGAGACTCCCAATCAGGGCATTATCAACTACTTTCTGTATCGCCTCCATGCAGCCGGTCTGAGCGATGACCCCGCTGTTACCGAGCGCATCGTCAATAACTGCCTGACATATCTGTCAGCCGTAGAGCGTCCGGATGGAGGGGTTTACTTTGCCCGTTATACTGACGGGGGCACCGGGGAAAACAGGCAATACGTGCCGTACGAGACGTGCTTTGCCTCCGGCTGTGCCATGGCGGCGCTGTCGTGGCTGTGTGCCTGGAGATTGACCGGTAAAGCGGAATTCAGAGAAAAGGCACGGGTGCTCTTTACCCACCTGGTAGAGCAACATATAGCTTTAAACGAGTGGCGCTTTCTGGAATACGATACCATCGGTGCCGATGCCGTGGCGCCCTCCTGGATACTGACAGCTCTCTGTGAGGCGCTGCGGGATTTCGATGAACCTGGATGGCGCCAGGCGGCGGATAAGACATTCCGGCTGTTGCTGACATACATCTACCAACAGGAGCCTCGTCTGGACAACTATCTGGCCAAGGAGGATGTCTGGGGTGGGAGTATGCGCATCAAGGGAGGAATAATCCACGGTTCATCCCCCAACAGCGCTCAGGGGGCACACGCTGTCCATATCAGGTTTGATTTCCCCCTGGCTTTCAAACAGTACTATGACCTTACCGGAGATCCGGCGGCGTATGCCGCACTTATCGGTTACGAGAACTTCGTTACCTGGCACCAGTTCCTGAACGAGAGCCTGCCCATAGGCTTCGGCAGTACGTCCGAACACTGCACCCTTGTTGCCGGCTACCTGCAGGATACGGTTCAGGTTAAGCATTCCAATCCCCTGGTCATGCTGGACCTGTTAAAAGAAAAGTAGCACTGTCTGCGCAAGATAGGCTATCACGGCGGAAAACAGTTATTGACAAAGGTAACGCTTATACGTATACTTGATTTATCGGTACAGTTGACTGATCCAGATTGGCGATTGTTGCGTGAACAGAAGAAGGTAATGCTGATCTACGGAAAGCATCGTTATGTGGGAGGAATTACGTATGATTTTTAATGATCTGCAGGAATGCATATCTATACTGGATATCGCTTCGGAAAGCGTATTCCGGCTGCCGGCTGTATACGACGCCGATAAGGGGGGGCCGGTCGAGCTGGATGAGATGGATGTACAGATCGATTCATTGCAGGAAATGCTTCCCGGCGTACATATTATGACGGTGCGAGTATCCAATACGGCTATTGTAGCCAAGCGATTGGAAATCAGAGTGGGTTTTGAGCTGGCGGATTACAGTGGTCTTACATATTGGGATGGTGTGAGCAGCGTTCTTCTAGAGGAGAGGCTGCCGGTAAAATACGCTTGTAACGCCGATCCATATGAAGGGCCGGTTTATCCTCTGCCTGATAAGTTCCATCCGAAATCCTGCGAACAAACCTTTGTGAAAGAGGATGTAGAGAACATCTGTGATGAGTTCAGCGGTATTCAGACCCTGTGCCAGTTTCCGGCTGCTGCTCTTTATGATGCGGAGCAATGCCTGGGGATCGGTCTCGATCCTCGCCTGGATTTCAGTTATTTCTCTTCCGGAATAGCTCCCGGTGCAGACGGTTTCTACTTTTCGGTCAAGACGGTTCTGGAAGCGGGAGAGAAGGATGTACCGGTAAGGCTGCTGGTAATTAAAAGCCGTGGCAGCTACGGGTATCGGCATGTCCTGGATGCATATTATCGTTCATTCCCGGAAGTCTATTCTTACCGAAAAGATATAGATCCTCGTTTCTTCGGGCCGGCTGAGACCTTTCCCTGTTACCATGCCCCTGAATGCGGCAGCATTGTCCTGGAGGAGTTCCGGCGTTATTACACCTCGTGGACTCTCTCCATATTCGAATGGGTAATGGATGGAGGCTTCGGGTTTTATCTTGACAAGGCCTGGGTAGGAGAGGACTTCCTCTCGGTATTCCGGGACGATATTCTGAAAGATAGAACCCTTGATGAAGGCAACGGCCTGATAGCTGTGGGCAACCGGCGTTTAACCGGTCAGTGCGCCGTGAGTAACGGCCTGACCTATGAAAACGCCGACTGGCGGGTTATGGCCGAACAGATGCCCGATTCCATCCTGATTCGCAGCAACGGCCGGCCCAACCGGCGCCTGAGCAATATGAGCGGAGACGCATGCGTAGCTTTCGTAGGCGCCAATAGTTACTGGGATTTTCTGAAAAACAACATCGCTCGTGCTGTGGCTGAATATAAGCCCGACGGCCTTTACGTTGATAATTGCCAGGGGCCCCGTCCTAATTTCAATTCTGCCGTACCTAAGATACCGGCCCGTGCTTTCACCGATGGCAAAGATTACGTTACACAGGGATATGGACATGCCCTGTTGTTGAAATATATGCGCTCTTTCAATACCGCCGCCGGCCGGAAAATGGCTACTCTGGCCAATACTCCCGGTGATTATATTGTATGCCGGGAAACCGATACGGCAGTTATCGAGGGTGGAAGCTGGTTGGGCAGCGACAGTTGGAGCCGGGGGTTGAGGCATCTGTTCGGGAAGAAACCCATAGTGCAATGGGGCCCCAAGGGGTTTCCCGGCTGGTTTGACTATGATGAGGAGGCGGCTGAAGCTGTAGTGGACAGGCACGTTTGTCTGGCCAGGCTCTTTGCCGTAAACACGGGTTGCCTGCTGAACACGGCTCACACGGTACGCGGCTATTCAGATACCATGGCCTGGATGCCGCTGATAATCAAGCTTGCCGGGCTTGGCTGGGAACCGGTAACAAAGGCAATGACGGATAACCGATCGTTGAAGATCGAGCGTTTCGGTGATAACTCTTTCTCCGTCGTGAATTTTACCGAGGAGCGCCAGTGCGGCAGCGCCGTTATATCGAGGCAATCGAAAAGCGAGCCGCTTTTTGTCTACCGTCTTCTGGTGCCTGAAAACGTTCCGGCACGAAACGACCTTCTGGCGACAGAGAGCCGGTTAGCGATGGGTCTGGCGCCCTTGTCCGCCGTGGTAATCCGGCCCGCTCTGGGACTTCGGCCGGCGGAAGACCGGCAGTGCCGTGCCGTGGTAACATCAGCCGGTGACGGCTTCTGCGAAATAACGATAACCGGTCTTGACAGTAAAACAGAAGCGGTTATTCCGGAAGATGACGACTGGATATTGACGCTGATAACGGCTGACGGATGTGTTCTTGACTGGGAAAGAGACAGCTCAGGTGTGCCGGTAGTTGTGCTGCCGGCAGTATCTCCCGGCGAGGAATTATGCCTGCGAATAGAGTACAGGCACCGCATTTATGTAGACATAGAGGCAGTCAAATCATTCTCCTGGATGAAAGACGATAGCCGTCCGGACTTTTCGGCAGTCTGTCCCGACCCGCAAGAGATGTCCTGCAAGTTGCAGGTAGAGCGGCTGGAGGCATACTTTCGCTACTACCTGGCCGAGAAGCGGATGGAAGAGCTTCCGACGGAGAAGCTTTACTCCTTTGATCACGGCAACCATGACAGTCGCATGACGTTGAGAGTTGCACATTACGCCCCTGAGTTCAATATCGCGGTCCGCAGTAACGTTGCCGGCGGCGGAGGGCAGGTAATACTGGCATCCGTTTCTCAGATGCAGTGGATGGAGGATAATCTGTCGGGATTTCATCCCGAGGGCGATGGGGTGTATGCCTGTCAGGGCAATCTTATCGTCTATGCTGCCTCAATCGAGGCCATGTGAGAGATAACGCATGCTTTTCTGCGCTGTCTGGATACCGTTTTTCCGCTTACCGGCCGGCAGCGCTGGCGGGAGCGCCGTCATATGAAAGCCGCGTTCTGGAATCTGCATATACACGCATAGTGGGAGGTGGTGTTATGCTTGCCTGACACTCAAAGGTACTTCGGCTGACGGTTTGACTACAGGTAGACAAAATATGAGAGAGTGGGTGAATTATGTTAAGAAAGATATTGTTTCAATTGATATTTGTTATTTCCATTGTATCTTTTTGCTGCACCGGTGCCTTTGCCGTAAGCTTTCAGGTTGATGCTCAATCCCCGTATTCTCAGTATTGGAACGTTCCGGCTAATCAGGCGTATCCTTATGTGGACTTCTCGGATATGCAGAGTATTCTGCCCCCCATTCACGGCGTAGTGGCCTGTTCAGACTCGCCGGGACTGATCGCCGGTTTTGAGGACGATTTGAAGTTGGCCTATGACAAGGGGGATATGGGAAAGCCTTACGGCAGGATCCCATTTCAGGCAGCAGGTTTTTATTACAATACAAGCACACAGACTGTAACAAATACCTCAGTATACAGCGTATATAATGACAGAATCGATGCCATGAAAGATCGGGGGCTTGAGCCGTGCTTCATGGTCTTGTCCTTCACGCCGCACGATGTGCGCACCAGCCCCAGTTCTCCTTCGTGCTGGCCGGATTATATTACTTATCCTACGGACCCCATATTTGATGGGACACATCCGGGTTGCGGCTCGTACGTGCTGCCCTTCGGTCATTTCGACGATGTAAGGGAGTTCTACAGGATTGTTGCGGCAACTTTCAGGGGCAGGGTGGACCACTGGCAGATAGGCGGAGAGAGCATGGGAATCCTTGCTCCCGGATGGGACGCCGCCTGGGGGAGTCTTATGTCCGTCAGAGATCAGTATTTCTCCGTGCAGGGCTTTTTCGAATATTACAGGCATGCGGTGGAGGGTATTCTGGAGGGCAATCCTGATGCCACTGTCGGCTTCTGCGGTTTCTGCGGCGATGATTACAAATTACATAGAATGCAGGTCGATCATCCCGCTTACTATAACTATATGATCGGTTTGCTTGATCCCAACAGTCCTTCTTATAACGCAGACATAGAGTTCCCGTATCTGGCTCTCTTCCTGGATTACTGTGCCGATAATACTATGACCGTTGACAGTATTATCTATGACAGCACCCGGGTGGATTTTGTTTCCTGGGATTTCGATGACAGCGTAGGCATGATTGCCTGGGATTCCACTCAATCGCCGCAGTACTATCTTAACGGAAACCGGATACCACAGGGAACAAGCGTCTACAATCTGCAAGGTTCGGCGCTTGATATAGACAAGGTGGCCAAGGCTATAATCAATGCTCGGTATGAAAGACGTTACCTGGCCAGAGACAGCAGAACGTCTACCTTGATGGATGCGGAATTCCCCATCATCTCGGCCAGATACGAAACGTCGATAGAGAGAACTTTGTCGCTCACCAGGAATTACCAGGCTACGGCCGCCATGGCCACCTTGAAGCAGTTGATCGATGCCGGAGAGACGCGGGCGCAGTTTTACGCCGAGACCTTCGGTAATACCGGCGCAGCCGGATTGAATTACCGGGGGCTGATAAAGCCGTTCAACCTGGACCCGCCGCCGGTTGATCCGGCTGATCTGGTCAGACTCAATCCGGCTCCGGAGACAAAGACACCGTTGTTCTTCCTTTATCAGATGTATAACAAGATGTGCTCCGGCAGGCTCAACGTCACAGGCGGCTTTGAGGACGGCAACAACGGCTCCGTCAGCATGATAGCCTCCAGGAGTGCCGACAACAAGAAGGTAACGCTGCTCTTCTGGAACTTCTCGCCGCAGACGCAGACTGTCGATATCGACGTCACCAACCTGCCCTTCAGCAAAGGCCTGTACGAGTATTA
>JAQVUQ010000176.1 GCA_028699365.1 bacterium
GAAATATTGAAGAAAAATGTCACGGGAGAAATAGCTGTTGAAGACGTATAATATGCCGAAAGACAGAGTTACCTATAACTATCGTTACTTCCTGCCCTACTTCCCTGAATGGGGCAGCGAGGAATTCTGCAGACAGAGACTGCAGGAACTCCTCCGCTTCTGCCGTGAGGCGGGAGTGGATGAGGTCCAGTTCTATGTCAACACCCTTCCCGGCACCTATTATATGCCGGCTCACAGTGCTCAGGAGCAGATGCACTGGGCCGGGTGGATGAAGGAGGAAGTGGCTCCGGCGGTAAGAGCCGCGGGGGTGTCTTTCCAACTCAACTACCAGATGCTGCTCGGGACCAACAGCAGCAAGTATGATATGCGCCGTGATTACGACTGGGAATTTCTGGTGGATCAGCACGGCAGGGAGACTCTGGGCTGTGCCTGCCCCATAGGGCCTGTTTTCCGGGAGACCATGGGAGAGATGCTCCGGTTGTGGGCCGGCACCGAGCCGGATATCCTCTGGATAGATGATGATTTTCGCCTGCATAACCATGGCCTGGGAGACAGGGGCCCGGACTTCTACTGCTACTGCCCGCTGCATTTGAAGCGATTCGGAGAATACGCCGGGAGGCACTATACCAGGGAGGATTTGCTGGAGGAGACGCTCAAGCCAGGGGAGCCGACTCAACTCAGAAGAGAGTGGCTGAGCTTTCTTGGGAAAACCATGACTGAGACGGCTGCCTGGATAGAGGAGCAGGTACACGGCATATCACCGGATACGCGCCTGGCCCTGATGACCTCCCGCATCGACAATCATGCGGCTGAAGGAAGAGAGTGGAAGCCTCTGCTGGAGGCCATGTGCGGAGAGCATAAGCCGATAGTCAGGCCTGCCGGAGGGCTCTACGCCGGCACAGCCGTGCCGGTAAAGAAACACGCGGAGACTTTCCGCCTTTACGAACAGGCAGTCTCCCTGCTGAGAGAGACTTTTGGCCGGGATGGTGTGGATTTTGGTCCGGAGCTGGAGAATTCGCGCTTTACCACCTGGAATAAATCGACTGTAAATACAAGGTATGTAATGGTTCTGGGACAGTTGCTGGGGTGCAATCATATTACCCTCTCACTTAACGATCTCGAGGGATCACCGATAGATGAGGAGCCCACCGTTGTGCCGTTGCTGTCCCGGAGCAGGCCGATGCTGCAGGCGCTGGCAGGAATGGAGCTTGTCAACTGGCGGCCTGAAGGGGTGGGTTTCCTTTGCGATCCGGCCTCCGCCTGCAAGGTAAGATTAAAACGTAACGGTATCATGGGTAGCCTTGCTCCTGTCAGGGAACTTGAGGAAGTATTGCTGCAATCCGGTGTCCCTGCCTGCTATCTCTCTCCGGCCGAGGCGGCAAAGAGGCAGGGCATAGTCGTGCTGGACGGGTTTACCGCCTGGCTGCCGTCGGAACGGGAAATGGAAGACATCCTGTCCGGGGCCGTATTTATGAACGGCCCTGCCGCGGCGGTACTGAACGAACGCGGCTTCGGAAAGCATATCGGTCTGAGCGTCGGCAGAAAGACCGGTTATATGGCCATGTCCGAGGTGTACCTGGGCGGTGTTCTTCCGGAAGTTCACGGCTGCCGTGTTCCCTGCAGAAGCATGAACTGGCGGGAATTACGTCTTGAAGGGGCTTGCGAATTGAGCGGATTTGTGGACCCGGGTAACGGCAGGCATACCGCCAGTTGCCTGTATGAGAACCCTCTGGGAGGCCGTGCGGCCGTTTATGCGGCACAGGGAGATACCATCCCTTATGCCACCTTCGGCAACCATGCCAGGATGCGCTGGCTGCGGGCGCTGCTCGGATGGCTGAGCCGTGACGGATTTCCCGTCCTGCCTTTAACGGCACAGGATGGAATGACGATAATCCGCAGCAGCGATGAGGGTTTACTGGCGGCATTTGCCAGCCTGGGCACGGATCCTCTTGAGGCTGTGACGCTAAGGCTTTACCGGACGGAGCCCCTGAGAAGTATAGATGTTTTACAGGCAACCGGGCAATGGAGGCAGGCGGATTTTTCCATTGCACCGCCGTCAGCTCCCGGAGCTATGGACGTTAGCGTAGCCTGCAAGCTGCATGCCTTTGACTGGCTGATAGCCCTTATCAGATAAGGGCACATAAAAACAAGGATGGGAGATCGTATCATGACCAAAATGCACGGCGTATTAACGATCGTATTACTGACTCTTCTGGGGATCTGTATCCAACCTGTAATAGCGGATGATCTGGAGAAGAGCCCCGGAACACTCTTTCTCTGTATATATGACAAATCGCTGCAAGCAAAGTATGCCGGCGGGGAGGCAGGCTGTTTGCAGCCGGGCACGGCGCTTCTGGCCGGGACAGGTGATGACACTTGTCTGCTGGCATCCGTGAGAAAGCTGGAGGGCACATCCATACCGGAAGGCAGCAATGCTCGCGAAGGGCAGGCGGTGGCCTACAAAGGTATCGGCTACAAGTCCGCCGGAAACCTTAGCAAAGATCGGGGCATGGTGGAGATGGACGTAAAGCCCCTATTTGCCGAGGAGAAGCAGGACGGCAATCACTATATGTTCTACAGCGGCAGTCCGGACAGCCTGGTATCTTTCAGTATCCTTGTCGGCAAAGGAACGGCCCGTCTGGTGATCTCCGTCACCGATAAGGCGGCCGGAGTCAATCAGTACGGGCTGGTGCCCGTTTACAACGAACTTCTGGACGGCAAACGGCACAGGATCGCCTTTACCTGGGATAAGGAAGAGATAGCGGTCTGGGCGGACGGTGTTAAGCTGTCCAGGCGAACAGCCCCGGCGGTAATGCCTTTTGGAGAGACGTTCTATATAGGCGGCAACGGCAATAAGGTCAGCAACAACGCCGACAGTCTGGTAAGATCTGTGCGCATATCCGGCAGCGCCGGTGGGTACGATGCCGGTAATAAGGTCTCAGGGGCCTTATCCTCCGCGACCGCCTCAGCATCCCCTTCACCAAAAGCTGTTGCTCCGGTTAACCTGATACGCAATCCCGGATTTGAAAAGGGGTTGGACGGCTGGAAGCCGACTGCGGATACGTGCCGCTTTGTTGCGGATACAAGCGTTGCCAGAGCAGCCCGACAATCTCTGTTGCTGCAAAAGGATGACGATCTTGCCGTAGCCTCGCTTGAAGCAACGGATTTCGTGCCGGTGGAACCGGGCCGGCGTTACAGATTGAGAATCTATTATCACGTTTCCGATCTTCCCGAGTTCAATACCGCCAATTACCAGTTTGTTCTGGAAGCAAAGGGATTGAATGACAAGGGGCAGGTGGTAAGCCTGGGCCGGACGGGCACCAGGACCTCTATTCCGATCATATCTCTGCCGGGCGAGTGGCAGGAGAATATACTATGGTTTACCCCGGGTGCCGGCATCGTCAGCGCAAAACCGTCCGTAACGCTTACCGGCGCTTTGCGCAGGATATGGATAGACGATATTTCTTTACAGATCTATGACCCGTCTGAGGATGCCAGGCCGTATAATCTCAGCCTTCCCAAACCTCTGTATGAATGGGCTCAGGTAACCGAGATGCTGAAGGCCAGAAAGGAGAGCAGCGGCAAGGTCGTTCTCAAGGACGGCCGGGGACGCCTGCTTGTAGACGGTAAAGAGACGCCGCCCCTGTTTTACAAGGCCAGGGGCAAGATGGGCTATGGATGCTACAGCGATTTCAAGGATAACGGCATCAAGCTCTTCCAGATGTCCATCAACGTCAGCGGCACTTATACGGAAATATGGACGGGTAAGGGAAAGTATGATTTCGACAGGCTGGACAAGCTTATACAATTGGCGCTGCAGGGCAGCCCCGATGCCTGTCTGGTACCGGTGTTCTCCATCGGGCCTTATCCCGACTGGGCGGAGGAGAATCCGGGCAGCATCTGCCTGGACCAGGACGGCAAGCCGGCCATGGGCAGGGTAGAGAGGGAGTATTTCGGAGAGCCCCGCCAGGCAGGTCATAAGGGAATTGTAACCTATTATTCGCTGAAGCTGCGTCAGGATATAGACGGGTGCCTGCGCGACCTGCTGGAGCACATGAAGAAACAGCCCTATTACAAGGCTATAGTCGGGTTCGGATTGACCGGCGGTCATGACGGCATGTGGCGCCCTCACGGGCAGCTCTTCGATCACCTTATCGATTACAGCCCGGCCGCAAAGGATTGCTTCCGTGATTATATGAAGCGTAAATACGGCAGCGAAGCCAACCTGCGCCGGAGTCTGAATAAGCCTGAGATCACCTTTGCTTCCCTGCAGCCGCCTACTATAAAAGAGCGTACTAACGGTACGTTTCGCGACCTTACCCGCGACAGGCTGTCTGCGGATTACTCCGAATTTCTGTCGGTCAGCCTGGCGGAGATGCTGGAGGGCTTCGGCCGGACAGTCAAGCAAAACGCCGGCAAGGATGTCTTTACGACCATTTACTTTACGGATTACACCGGAGGCATGGGGCGGTACATGGAAGGCATGCGCCGCATGTACGCTTCACCCTGGCTGGATATGTTCCAGACCGTGGCCGAGTATAACCCCTGGCGTCAGCCCGGTGCTCCCGGAGGCGTAGCTCCGGCTTTCGGCAGCATGGCGGCTAACGGCAAGATATGGCTGCAGGAGTACGATCACCGCTCCTGGGTTTCGCCTGCATACAACAAGGAACACGATGTTCAGGCCGGCTTCCGTTTTCTTATGACGCCGGAGGATTTCCGTCGCGTGTTGCGTCGCGATACCGGTGAAAAGATAGCTCTGGGAGCCGGAGCCTACTTCTACGATCTTAGCGGCGGGTATTTCCATGCTCCCCAGATGCTGAAGGAAATGGATTTTCAGGAAAGATCGTATGAAAAGGCTATTGCCGGTGGCATGACAGGCATAAAACCGCAAATAGCCGTAATTACGGATGATGAAAGCTGCTGGTGGATGGCAGAGAGCAATGCCGGACTTTCCGCCATGAACAACTGCCTGCGCCAGGTAGTCATGAGTGCCGGCCTGTCGGGAGTGCCTTACTCCGTATATTCCCTTAACGATCTTATCGAAGGCAAGGTTCCTGATTGTAAGGTATATCTGTTTGCCAACACTTTCAAGCTGGATGAAGGAGAGAGAGCTTTCATAAACGGCAAACTGAAGAACGGCGGGCGTACATTGATCTGGGTTTACGCTTCCGGTTACCTTGATGAAAAGGGCATGGGGTCTGATCGCATCAGCAAGCTTACCGGTATAGGCATCAGTGCACCGGTCACCGCCGATGCGGCAGCCCGTTTCGTTGACAAGCCCGGAGTCGCTCTGGGTAACAGCCCGTCGGCAGTAGGCGGAGCAGCCATGATTAGATTCACAGTGGAGGATAGTGCCGCCAGATCTCTGGCCCTGTATGCCGGCGATAAATCCGTGGCCGCAGCCGTCAAGGATCTTGCCGGATGGCGGTCCGTCTTTATCGGTAATCCCGGCCTGTGCACCGCCGGCCTGCTCAACGGGCTGGCTCGCCAGGCAGGCGCCTACGTCTGCACCGACAGCGGGATACCCGTGAGAGTAACGGACAAGTTTATCTCCATCCACGGCACTCGTCCCGGCCCTGTGGATATCAAGCTGCCAAGACACTGCCGTAAGATTATCGACGCCTTTGACGGCCGGGTTCTGGCTGAAAATACCGACAAGATAAAGCTCGATCTCAAGCTGAGAGAGACGCAGTGGCTTATTCTGGAGTAGAGCGGTTTGTTTGAAAAATCGGAGGGAGCACGCAGTTCATGAAAAAGCGTTATGTCATAGCCGGCACAGGTGTAAGGGCCAGGAGCATGTTCGTCAGGCCGCTGTTGCAGGAGTATGCCGAATACGGTGAGATAGCCGGTATCTTTGATGTCAATCCCCTGCGGATGGAGTTTTTCAAAAAAGAAGCAGGCCTGGATTGTCCGTCATTCACGGATTTCAATGCCATGCTGGAAGAGGTAAAACCGGATACCGTGATCGTAACGACGATAGACAGTTGCCACCATAAGTATATCATCGGTGCCTTAAAGGCCGGTTGTGATGCCGTAAGCGAAA
>JAQVUQ010000177.1 GCA_028699365.1 bacterium
TGCGTCTGTCCTTCCGACAGTGGAGAGAGATTCCCTGGCAGCTATCATTCTTGGCGACAGGGCCATAATAAGGGATAATGACGAAGGATCTCCGTTTGTGCAGAGAATGGGTTCCACCAGGACACGCTCCAATTCTGTTAACGGTGCGGAAGCTATATCTCAGATAAGGGCCGTAGCCCGCAACCTCCAGCCGGCTGTCCCTGCACAGTCCGGAGGAAACGTGCGTGAAACCGCAGCTGCGGCTGTTCCATCTCCGGCATCACCGGCGAAGTCTCGTGCTGCACAGGGGACAGCGTTTAGTTTCGGCAGAAGAGCGGCGACCGGCTCTCCGGTGGACTTCAATTCCGCTCTGGATGCGGGCTTGAGAATAAGAGGTAAGGCCGTAAGTCTGACGGACGATACAGGCAAGACCGGAGCTACAGGTGATATAACCTTTGAAACGGCGCCGGAGTTGACATCCAAACGAGGAATAGGCTTCTCAGGTACGTTTGCCCGCCAGATGAACGGCAGTAACCTGAGTGAAGCGATGTCCGTGAAGTTCAATGCCGCGCCCACGGGAGCACTGAAGCTCAACAGCGAGTTTGCTACCAAGGGCGTCAACGGCCGTCGTGACGAATCCACCGCCAGCGTCGGCTTCGAGACATCGCAGGATTGGAAAAAGCGCAGCCGCCTGGGGTTTGCCGGTGGCTTTTCGCGCCAGGAAAAGGGCGTATCGTCCGTTAATACGGCTAACTTGCGTTTCGATGCCAACCCCTTCAAAGGGTTTATGCTTAAAGGCGATTTCCAGAACAAGGACGGCTCCGTCGAGGAGCGTACCTCACGAATAGGTTTTGAAACGTCGCCTGATATGCGCAAGGTAGCCAATTTATATATGTCCGGCACTTTCACCCGCCAGGAAAATGCGGGAACGCAGGGCGGAGTGATGAACCTCAAAATGGAAGTCTCTCCTTTGAAGACACTGGCATTAAAGGGTGAGATCAACGACGAGCAGAGCAGCACGGGCGCTTACAAGAGGGTATCCAAACTGCTTGCCACCACCTCGGTGCTCAGGTATATGGATATTACGGGCAACTGCCAGATGCTGGAGCAGAACGGCGGCGTTGAGCAGCGCCTGATCAATGTCGATTTTAAGTCCAATAACAAGTTGATCAACTGGAGAGGCCTGGCGATGTCAGGCAAATATACGTCTAAAGACGATGGGCTCTACGATAACAGAATGCTCAATCTGCGAACCTCGTTGAATCCTTTCAAGCGCATGACTCTGGCAGCCGGTCTGGCACTGGGAGAAACATCCGGAAATCAGGAAGCGACACGCAACTTGAAGCTTGGCTATAACCTGCCCAACCTGGGACAGTTTCAGGCCGATGCCGTTGTCGCAGAGAGATACACCGGGGATACCGCCAACGGGGCGGTGCGTCTTAATATGGCACCCTGGCGGGATACCAAAGTGAATTTACAGTATACTGTTAAACCGTACCTTCTGGGCAGCAATCCGCTGATAACCACAGGTATGGATTTCAACACGAAGCTTTCCAGGACCTTCTCGCTGTACGGCGGTCTGAAGAAGGACGAGATATCCAACGACAGGTTTACAAACGAGACGCTTCTGGGTATCAAGACCGCTCTGAGCCCGCAGTTGAATCTCGCCGCCGATTATCGTCTTCAGAGCACTGACGGCAGCAATCCGGTAGTTGTCAGGGGAGTGCATATACAAGACAGCATCCACAAGCGCGTCACCCTGCTTTTTGGATTGGAGCAGGCTGTGCGCAGCGACTCGGCCGTGATGGGAAGTTACACGGGCGTTACATCCAATCCATTCGGAAAAGTTAATCTCAGCTACAAGCACCGCCTGAATACCGGTAACGGCACGCTGGCCAACCTGCCTAAGGAAGAATTCAAGGTAAGCGCGCCGATGGCAAAAACCGCCAACAAGAACCTGGAAATCAACGGCAATATCTATTATGTCGATCAGGAGGTCTACTCCAATAACAAACTAAGCGGCAATTTGAACCTGACATATCGTCCCATGGAGAGATTGAACCTGACCGCGTCCTACGTAGCCAACGTGGCGGCCGGACAGGTGATAACGGCCCCGTGTCTGACCTGGGAGGCCTGCTATGGAACGGAGTTTTAGTTCTGTCGCTAATTAAGCCCGATATCATTGAGGCAGTGAGGCGCATTGCCTCTTTTCATGTACATCCGCATCGGCGCTTTGCTGCACCGTTGACAGTAAATTATTTGAAGGAGTCGATAAATTATGCTGGAGCTGGAAGTAGTCTCAACCGTCGATTCATCGGTAGAGAAGAGCCTGTTCTCTATTGCCGGTAGCGCCGGCAGCGTGCCGCTCCTGGTGGGCCTGCACACCTGGAGCGCAGATCGCTTCAATCAACTGGAGTCCATGCTGCCCTACTGCCGGGCTAGGGGATGGGCTCTTCTGCTGCCGGAATTTCGCGGCCCCAATCTGACGAGTAATGCACGGGCCGGGCAGGCTTGTGCTTCCAGGGAAGCCAGGCAGGATATAATGGATGCCGTTGATACTGTAATAGAGCGCTATCCGATAGATACGGCCAATATCTTCCTGCTGGGCGGGTCAGGAGGCGGGCATATGTCGCTGATGATGGCTGCATACGCACCTGAGCGCTGGCGAGCGGTCAGTTCCTGGTGCCCTATAACCGATCTGGCAGCCTGGCACGGCCAGAACCTTAGTTATGCTCCGCATATAGTCGCCTGTTGCGGGGACATACCCGGTGTCTCGGAAGCGGTGGACAGGGAATATATGGAGAGATCGCCGGTCAATTACGCGGCGGAAATCGCCCGTGCCAACGTTTTTGTGCATCACGGCCGGTTTGACAAATCCGTCCCCTATACACACACTTACAATCTGGTAAGAGAGATCGAAAAGATCGACGGAGAGAAGAACTTCTTTTACGAGATATTCAACGGAGGCCATGACATTCATTACGAAGAAGCCTTCAAGTGGTTTGACGGCCATGTAAATACGTCCGTTAAAGAAGCAGTTCGCATAACTGCCTGATTCAGTCTGCAGCGGCCATAGTGTTTGTTACAGGGGGGTAAGGTAAATGAAATGGTTTAAATTTCCGGATGATAGATTTACCGTTAACGGTCTGGCATGGTTCGCCGCAGAGAAACCTTCTCTGCGGCGTCTGCCGCGTCGGCTGAAGAAGAGCTTCAGGCCGCCGGTCTGGGATCTAGCCCAGGATCCTGCCGGAGGCCGCATAAGGTTCAGAACCGATTCGCTGCACGTGGGCATCAAGGCAAAGTGTCCGGATAATCTGGTCATGAATCACATAACCCGCATAGGACAGAGCGGCTTCGATATTTTTGTGGACAACCTGTTTATGGGCAGTACGTCCCCGGATGAAACGGGCGTCATCAAGGTTGAATGGCAGATTGCCGGGAAACCGGCCATGCGGGAGATCACCATCAACATGCCGTTGTATAAATCGGTAAAGATAAACAGCATCGGTCTGGATGATGCAGCGATCGTGGAATCTCCCACACCGTTTGCCGTCGATAAACCTGTAGTCTTTTACGGATCGAGTATTACCCAGGGCGGATGTGCCTCCACGCCGGGAACGACCTATCAGTCCTTCATCTCACGTTGGCTGAATGTGGATTTTATCAATCTCGGTTTCTCCGGCAACGGTATGGGGGAACTGGAGATAGCCAGGGCTGTCAATGAGATAGATGCCTCGTGTATCGTTCTGGATTACTGGGCCAATATTGCTCAGGGCTGGAAGGAAAACCTGCCTCTTTTTACGGCAGAACTGCGCTGTGTCCATAAGGCTGTTCCCATAGTGGTTGTCAGCCCGTTCTATTTCTGTTCCGAGAGCCGGGGAGATACGTTGCATATCGAACAACGCAAGGCGTCTACCGCCTTTGTCAAAGCTATGAAGCGTCAGGGTGACGATAATATCCATCTCTTCGACGGTCTTAAAGGCATTTCCGCCGACAACGCCTTTGGGCTGGTGGACGGTGTGCACTGCAATTCCCTGGGTTTCTATTTCACGGCTAAAGCTATGACGCCTTTTCTCAAGCGCATTTTATTTACGCAGGCGTAAAACTTGCAGCTCCAGGAGCGCTTATTTGTAAACGGCCCAGGCCGCAGGCATTTGGGAAAATTTCCTATAAGTTGCAGATTGTAGAAGGACAGCGCAGTAGTGATGGAGAATATATAGGGGATAAAATAGTGTTCCAGCGATGAGAAATTGTTCACCGGATTGAAACAGGGGGTAACGTTTTGAAGAGAAGTATTGCCTTGATTATAATGTTGTTGCTGGTATCGGTAGCTCTGCTGAGCGGGTGCGGCTCGCAGAGTAAAAACGAGATAACCGTCATGTGGTGGGGAGATGTCTATAATTACGGTTTTGCCAAGAAGCTGGTAGACGCCTATAATGCCACCAGCCCGGCCAAGCCGGCCAAGCTGATGGCCATTCAGGGGCAGTATAACTATAAATTGCTGACCATGGCTGCGTCAAGGACTCTGCCGGACGTAGTCCTGGTAACAACGCCCAACGTTTACGACATGGGCTCCAGAAATGCACTGCTGTCGTTGAACAAGTATACCGATACGGCGGAATTCGCAGCCATGAAGAAGGAGATGTGGCCCAACCTTACCGATCCCTTCAATGTAAACGGCAAGCAACTGGCCGTGCCCATCTGGACCTGGACTCCGGGCGTTTATTACAACAAGGATCTCTTCGATGCCGCCAAGGTGCCGTATCCTTCAAAGAACTGGACTTTCAAAGAGTTTGAGGAGAAGGCAAAGAAGCTGGTCAAAAAGGAGAACGGCAAGATAAAGGTCTATGCCTACAATGCCACCTTTACGCTGAACGATTCCCTGCTCCTGTCGTATCTTTACTCTCACGGCGGCGCATTTTACACTGATGATCAAAAAAAATGCCTGATCAATTCGCCTGCTTCGATGGCTGCGCTCAAGGCCTTTTCCGATTTGCGTCTTAAAGACCACATAGCTCCCAAAGCTGCTGAAGAGCAGGGAATGGGCAATTCCGGACGCAATACGGACTTCTTCCAGGCCCAGACGGTAGCTATGCGTATCGGCGGCAGGGATTATCTGGATGTGCTGCGTCAGCGCGGCGGGATCAAGTTCAAATGGGGTGCCGCGCCCATGCCTAAAGGCGATAAGCCTGACTTCTTCCAGGTAGCGGCCGCTCTATCCGTGTCGGCCACCACCAAGAGCCCTGACGATGCCTGGAAGTTCATCTCTTTTGTTGCCGGCAAAGAGGGGCAGAAGCTGGTTACCACGGACCGGTCCGATGTGACTATCTACAAGGAGCTGACTTACGGCAAGGAGTTCCTCGATTACCAGGGCAGGCCGGATGTCAGCGCAGTCTTCAGAGATATGCTGCTTGAGGCTGTGCCGTTTCCCTATCGTCTTGGGGATAATGAATGGAAGACCAGGGCACAGGATCACCTGGCCCTGGTGGAACTGGGCAAGATGAGTATAGGGGATGCCTGTGCCAAGATAGTGGCTGATTTCAAATAATTGTGACAGGCTGAACACTTCGTTCTTTTAACTGCCGGGAAGCCCGATGTCGCTTCCCGGCAGTTTTTTTGCACAGATAATTCACTTTAGCTCCGGCCCGTGATATAATACTGGCTGGTTTTACAGGGAGACGACAAGAGCTTGCCGTCTCCTTCTGCGGTTACACGGACGATAAATCACTAAGGAGGATAGACATGACCACCATAGTAGGAGTACACAGCAGGGAGATACTGGATTCCCGCGGCAACCCCACCATAGAAGCCGAAGTTATGCTTGAGTGCGGTGAGGTAGGCTGGGCGGCGGTGCCGTCCGGAGCGTCCACCGGAGCCCACGAGGCAGTGGAACTGAGAGACGGAGATGCGGCCCGCTTCAACGGCAAGGGTGTTTTAAAGGCTGTAGAGAACGTCAACGAGGTAATAGCACCTGAACTGGTGGGATTGGATGCCACCGAGCAGACCCTTATAGACAGAATTATGATAGGCCTGGACGGAACTCCCAACAAGGCTAAT
>JAQVUQ010000178.1 GCA_028699365.1 bacterium
CTGAACTCCGACACTACGTTGGTATGATCCCAGCCGGCGGGAGCGCCCTGTCGCAGGGGTGCACTGTAATAGACGAAGAAGCGCCCGTTGTTTCTGTAATCAGGGTGGAAGGCAAGACCAAGCAGACCTCGTTCGTCATAATTGGGGTTCAAAGGCACTATGCGGCTGGTGATGTTCAGAAAAGGCTGGTCAAGCAAGGTGCCTCCGGGCGGAAGAATACGTATAGTTCCCACCTGGTCTGCGATGAAGAGTCTGCCGCTGCCGTCGTCGGCATGTGTCAGAACTACGGGAGCCGTCATTCCCCCGGCTACCTGTTGCAGGCCCACATTTACGGTATCCGGAGTTGGTGCATGGCAACCCTGAAGTGATAAGAACAACAGCGGAACTGCAGCAAGCAACAGCATGATCTTAACATGCTTATTAATTTGTCCAATCATTTCAAACTCCTTTCTCGGTTTGTTCTCTAATTGTCAATTATTACCCAAATAGAGTCTGTCTAATCATCGCTAAATTGTAATCAAGAAGTATGTGTGCTAATCTACCTCATGAGATCAGCCATTAAGAAATGAACAGGGAACCCGATAGGGCATGCATGGGATTCCTGAGACCAACAACCAGCAACCAGCAACTGCGCCCACAGGGCGCTAAAGGAGACGGACATGACCGATGATTTGCATAACCGATTGCAGGAATTGACGACGCTTGCGGAGGCTGTATCCCTGTCACGGGAAGCCAACATAGAGAACCACCGGCGCTATGTAAACCCGGAACTGGTGGCTATGATGGGACTGATAGGTTTTGACAAGCGTTTTGTCAGGGCTGAGGGAACCGTTCTCTGGGACGAGGCCGGTGACGAATACCTGGATTTTCTGGGTGCATACGGCGCTTTGAACCTGGGCCACAATCATCCGGATATAGAGGCTGCAGTAGCCTCAGTCAGTAAATTGCCAAACCTGCTGCAGGCATCGCTAAATCCGCTGGCCGGTGCGCTGGCCCGCAATCTGGCCCTTCTGACTCCGGGAGATCTTCAGTATTCCTTTTTCGGCAACAGCGGGGCAGAGGCGGTGGAGGGTGCCTTGAAACTGGCAAGGGCTGCCACCGGCAGAACCGGGATACTCTCCTGTCACGGTTCTTTTCATGGTAAGACCTTTGGAGCTTTATCGGTAACCGGGCGGGATAAATATCGCCGGCCGTTCGAACCGCTGCTGCCCGGTGTCTCTTTCGTTCCCTATGGAGATATTTCAGCCTTGAAAGATGCCCTTGCCGGCGGAGATATCGCCGCCTTTATTGTGGAGCCCATTCAGGGTGAAGGCGGTATCATTGTGGCGCCGGACGGCTATCTGCCTGAGGCCCGGAGGCTCTGTACGGCTGCCGGCACGGCCCTGATAATAGATGAAATTCAAACAGGGTGCGGCAGAACGGGCAAGCTGTTTGCCTGCGAGCACGAAGGAGTAGTTCCGGATATAATGTGCATATCCAAATCGTTTGGCGGCGGGTTAATGCCGCTCTCCGCTTACATTGCGTCTGCAGAGATATGGAAGCAGGCTTACGGCGGCATGGAGAAGGCGACACTGCATACGTCTACTTTCGGCGGCAATACACGTGCTGCCGCGGCAGGCCTGGCAGCACTGGAGACTATCTGTCGAGATGATCTGCCCGGACAGGCGGCGGCCAAGGGCGATTATCTCCTGACAAAGCTGCATGAGCTTAAGGAATGTTTCCCGTTGATCAGGGATGTTAGAGGCAGAGGGCTTATGATAGGCATGGAGATAGAACGGCCCGGCGACGGTGTTCTTGACAGGCTCACCGGAGGAGCCGTCAGTCGCATGGCGGAAGAGTATGCCGGGGCCATGGTGGCCGGTGAACTGCTCAACAGGCATCGCATCGTTACCGCTTATACGTTGAACAACCCGTCGGTTATACGTCTGGAACCGCCGCTGACTATATCTTACGAGCAGATAGACCGTTTACTGCAAGGGTTGGAGGATATTCTGTCCATGAATAAGGGGCTGGGCGGTATGGCACTCTCCAGTGCCAAAACAGCGCTGGGATCGTTACTGAGGCTTGGCAGGTAGGCGCTTTTACTCTTCCAGCAGTATGCCGCCGGTGGGTGCTATAATGGAAGTGGGTTCCGAAGCGTCGATCTGCAACCATGAGTTACCGATAATAGCTATACGATAAGCTATTACCATGCTTCGTATCAGGCCGATATTTCCCTGAAGATCCAACTCGGCATTGGGCAGGTAGAATGTGCCCTGAATGGACCAGTCAGCATTACTGGTTACGGTCATGGCGGTGTGGTTATCCCTTGCCTGGAAGATAGTTATGCCGGCGTAGGTGCCGGTTGTAGCTGGGGTGAGGTCTACATCGGTGTTTCCGGTGAACTCCAGTTCTCCTCCCTGGTTATAGATCAGGACGTTGCTGCCGTTAACATCGGCATTACCGCTGATCTCTATGCCGTTCCGGAAGATATAGGTGCCGGGATTGAAGAAGACGTCGGCATTGCCTCGAATCGTCAATCTCCCCGTATATATGCCCGGGTTCAATGTAACTGAACTATTGCCCTGAATTGTCTGGCCGGCGAAGGATGGCAGTCCGGTCGTGGAAGGCACCGGCAGTTGTATCAGCGGGTCAGGTGAAGGGACCTGCCCTGTCAACGGAGTGGGGGTCATATGGATATTACCCCAGGCGCGGTAATTTCCTACTATATACGTGCCAAGTGTCGAAAGCCTGACGTTACCGTTCAGCGACATGGCGTTGTCGGCAGTGGAATCGACTACCAGGCAACCGTTGGGAACGTTAAACTCTGCGTTGCCGGTAAGCTGAAATGAAGAACCGCCGTTGGGGTCCAGAACCACCATGCCTCTGGCCGACCCGTAACCCCCGCCGTTGCTGCCGGAAGCCTCGGCGCTGACAGCAAAAGTGCGTATGCCGATAACCGGCATAAAGAAGAGGCGGAGTTGCCTTACGGCTCTGGTCTTCATTAACTGTGATGGCGGTCGTTGATTGCCGGATATAGTATAGGGAGTGATAGCCTGAAACTGGTCATTGCCTATGGTGTAGTATGAGGCATTGGGATCGGCACCGACCGGGGTAACGATAGCTTGAATCATGGGTGGATTGCTCGGAGAGACGTTTTGTGCGTAACATTGTGCCGCTGCCAGCTTGGCATCATAGCTTGAAGGCAACTCCTGGGAGCCGGCCAGAACTGCGGCATCCACCATATTCTGAAGGCGGTTGCGGGAGAGGTAGATATATCCTATATCCACTCCCATTCCGGCTGCAACCAACAGCACGACCATCATGATGGCCACCATTACCATGGCCTGCGCTGAGCGATTTTCCGATTTTGAAGAACGCTTTTTTATGCTCAAGCATTTGCCTCCGGTTTACCCGCCAATTAAGATGTGTGACAAGGAATTACTCCTCAAGCGTAATTCCTCCTGTTGCTCCTCCGGTAGCGCCTGGTTCGACGGCATTAATATTCAGAGAACAACTGTTTCTGACATTTACTTTATTTGCGATGACCATATCCATAGTGTACTGGACATCGCCTGTAGCGCTCAACGTTGCTGATGGCAAATAGATGGTGCCGTGTTCAGACCATCCGGTGCTGTTGCGAATCAACATTTCGCTGGTGTTATTGCGTGCCTGAAAGACAAGCATACCTTCGTAGAGACCGGAGGTTGGCGGTGTCACGTAGAATCTGCTGTTACCGGAGCTGTCAAAGACTCCGCCGGCATTGTAGAACATAACCCCGCTACCGAACGCCTGAGCGCTGGCGGTGATCGTAATGCCGTTTTGCAGGATATAAACGCCTGGCGCAAAGGTCACTCTGCAGTCGCCCTGGAGTATGATTTTACCGGTGTAAACGCCGGGTTGCAGAGTAAGCTCATTTATCCACCATGGAGGCGCTGAACTGGAGTAGGGGATAGTTATGCCTGAAAAGACAGGCAGACCTTGTGTGGATGGCGCCGTTAGATCGGCTAGCGGGTCAGATAACGGCGGTTGATTTGTAAGAGGTGCCGGATCCAATACAACTGGTGCATTTTTATTCTTGGCCCATCCGCCGACAATATATGTCTGTCGGGTGTGAATTTCGGAAGAACCGTCTATATAAAGAGCCTGACTGTTATCGGACTGAATAATGGCGGAACCGTTGGGAACCCTGACCCTGGCGTTACCGGTAATCTGCAGTGCTCTGTATGCATCAGGATTAAGGACTATCAGCCCTCGTCCGGCACCGCCGCTGCCGGCACCCTTGCTGGATGAAGCCTCTGCACTGACAGTGAAAGTGCGTATGTTGATAAGAGGCATGAAGAAGAGGTGAAGTTGCCTGCGAGCTTTGACCTTGATGATCTGGGAAGCCGGGCGTTGATTGCCGGGAATTGTATAAGGGGTGATAGCCTGGAATTCATCGCTGCCAATGGTGTAATATGAGGCGTTGGGATCAGCCCCTGCCGGAGGCGTGGCGAACTGCGGTATAGGTGGATTAGCAGGAGAGATGTTGCGTGCATAACACGCTGCGGATGCCTGCCTGGCATCGTAGCTTGACGGCAACCCCTGAGCCCCGGCCAGAGCCGCGGCATCCGTCATGTTCTGAAGACTGTTGCGGCTCAGATATATGTATCCCAGATCCACGCCCATTCCGGCGGCTATAACCAACACTATAACCGCTATTGCCACTATTACCATGGCCTGTCCTGAGAGCTTGGTTGATTTATTTGATTTTAAAGAACAACTTCCAATATTCAAGCATTTGCCTCCGGCTTATCCGCTCACCGGCTTTTCCATGCGCATGATCGACTGAGCCTGTACTGGCATAGGATCCGGGACAAGCAAGTTCATCATTGGTACTATGAGATGCTCGTTATAGATCACGTGAACGGTCACGTCTGTGCCGGCCGTTCTTGAAGCTTCGTTTGAAGGGGTAATGGTTATCGTGATCTGATCTGCGTTGAGTGTTGACAGAGACTCCATGACTTTGGAGGTTATCTGCGCGTTAGTCTTGCCGACGACTGCGGCTCTTGCCCCAAGCCTGGTTCCGTTGACAACGGCTATATATGACTTTAAAAATAGTCCGAATTGTATTATGCCCATAAGTAAAAGCAGCAGGACAGGAATGACCATAGCCAACTCGGTCATAGCCTGACCTTTACGATCGTTTTTCCCCCACCAATAAGCTGTCTTCATGAGCAAATTATACCTTATGCAGGTCCTTTTGCAAGCATTTGGGACCATTTGCATGTTCAGGCACAAAGGCACAAAGCCTCTAGGGCCGTTTGAAAGCCAGGCACAGAGGCACACAACTGAAAGCAGGTATCCGGGGTCAGGCACAAAGGCACAAAGGTTTAGCATAGCTATCCGGGCCTTTCAGACCAGACCTGCATAGTCTACTTGAAGTTAATGCCTTACAAATGAACTTGAACCCTTTGTGCCTTTGTGCCTAACTTACAGACGGTCCCCAGCCTCAAAAAACTCACTGTAAAACGCCTTTACCGCACTTTTGCGATCTCCGGCTTTGACTCCGAACATCATGCTTATTTCCGATGAACCCTGGTTCAGCATCTCGATGTTTACACCGGCTTCGGCCAGCGCTTTGGTGGCTCGCGCCGCAGCGCCGACGGCATAGCGCAGGCCCTCTCCCACGATCATAATCAGGGCCAGGCCTCTCTCCACGCTGACGTAATCGGCTTCCAGTTCCGATGCAATGGCCTTCAGAAGACGCTGTTCCACTTGGGCGTTAAAGCTGTTCTCTCTGATAATAACAGATGTGTTGTCGATGCCGGAGGGAACATGTTCGTAAGATATGCCCTCGTTCTCCAGTATCTGAAGGAGGCGTCTGCCGAAGCCTATCTCACGGTTCATCATATACTTGCTGACGAAGAGGGTGCAGAAACCGTCGTCGCTGGCAATACCTGCAACCTCTCCCGGGGTATGATTCCGCTCCGGCAGAACCATGGTTCCGGGGGCATCGGGATGGTTGGTATTCTTGATGCATATGGGAATGCCTGCCTTGACGACGGGGATAATCGC
>JAQVUQ010000179.1 GCA_028699365.1 bacterium
GAATCAGTGGTCAGTATGGCAATCCTACCCACTTTCGCCAACCTTGCCCGTCATTATCATCGCGGTTATCTCCCTATCCTTTATCCTGGTTGGCCTGCAGACGCCTATTCTTTTACAAAGCGCCTGCGGCATTAGCGGTATT
Source organism: bacterium (assembly GCA_028699365.1). Classification (GTDB taxonomy): domain Bacteria; phylum UBP13; class UBA5359; order UBA5359; family UBA5359; genus UBA5359. The sequence goes on from JAQVUQ010000179.1 coordinate 143, forward strand.
GCCTTAATAATCCCCATAGCCAAGGCTTTGTTGCCGGACAGAAGATTCGCTACCATACGATAAGGCAACATAATGAAGAAGATTACAGGGAAAAGGGCATTCCCAACATTCTTAAGCATAAAGAGAACATGGTTTCTGCAGAGGAGAGCATCTTTAGAAGCGTTACCATATTCTTTGCCGAAAGAAGCGCTTATCTTATGATACACTATGCTCCGGGGCTCATAAACTACTTTCCAACCCCGCTTCCAAGCCCTGTAGGAAAGATCCAGGTCTTCATAATATCCCGGACGGTAAAGCGTATCGAACCCGCCAAGTTCCAAAAACATCTCTCGTCGAAAAGCTATGGCACCGCCACAGGCGTCAAGAGTATAGCAGGCATCCTGGCATTTATAATCCCAATCCTTGTAAAACCATCCTTTGTCAAGCCTGTATGTCCGCTTCCCCGTGGTAATGACCTTGCCGTCCCAGTCAAATATTCCGGCTGTAGCAGCAAATACCTCCGGATCAGAAAAATGTCTGATCAGAGGCTCGATAAATCCTCTGTCAAACCGCATATCATTATTGAGAAAAACGATTATTTCTTCATGATAATTACATATTTCATGGTTTAAAGAGAAAAGATAATCGTTCCTTTGTGCCACGTCGACTGTGAACTCAGGGAAGTTGTTCCTGATAAAGCCTACGCTCTCATCGCTGCTGCAATTATCAAGGACTATGCCTCTGCACCTTACGCTGCAGCTTTCAATGGCATCGCAAAGAGAGGCAAGACAATCCTTGAGATGCGCCATACCGTTATAATTAAGAACTAATATACAACATTCCATATAGTTAGCTTAATCTTTAGCCAAGAGCTTCCGCAGGTGAAAGCTCAGATGGCTAAATAACGTGGACAGACAGCGCCATAGAAGATATAGCCAGTATGGTAAACAGCCTGCACCATCGTTCCAGGAAGATTTCACAATGTAAATAACAGCTTCCAAATGCTGTTTTCTGATAATGTCTACTGTCAAGCTACTGGCAATACCAAAGCAACTTTCACGCAACGCGACAAGCTCATCCTCTGTAAACAAACCGGATTGCTTTGCCTTGATATATGTTCTTACCCGACCGACTACTTGTTTTGCACCGCCCAGTGTCCTGGTTACCGAATCGTTATGCATCCGCAGCAGGGCCCCGGGACGATTAAAATAGATGAATTTCGTGACCTTTGAAAGCTTCAGCCATAGCCACCAGTCTTGACAGTTCGGAAGGCTTTCTTCAAAACCACCGGCATCCAGCAAAAGAGACTTTTCAACACATACAACAGGCAAATGAACACAAGCATCTTTGATAAGTATATCGGTTACGTGTGTGGGAGCACCTATTTTACCCCAGCCACTATTGTGTTTACCATCAGATCTGTTATTACCGCTAAGGCTCATACGGCAATAATACAGGCCGGCCTCGCCTTTATACTCTTCTAAATGATCGATGGCAGTTTGCAGATGGTCCGGCAGCCATATATCGTCAGAGTCCAAAAAAGCAATATAGTGTCCGTTTGCCCTTCGCAAGGCCTCATTTCTAGCAGCTCCCGGCCCACGCGGATGATCAAGCGGGCGAAAATAGATCGCATATTTCCCAGGCAAACATACTTCCGCAATCTCCATGGCTATATTGATCGTATTGTCGGTAGAGCGGTCATCGACAATTATCAACTCCAAATTCGTATAACTCTGTTCCGCGACACTCCTTATCGCATCCCCGATATACTCCTCGGAATTATAGGCCGGTATTATTACACTTACTAAAGTTTCCATAATGTTTTTCAATCCCTGAGAAACAGATACTAAGCTTATACTATTTTGACCAAGGGGAGAAATTAACAGTTCTTCCGGAAATCTTCTCCCTTACCTGCTCAAGACACTGCGTTTTGGCGCCAGGATAGAACTGCCAGTTTATGGGGTTAGTCATAATTCGTTGTAACTCAACATCAATAAATGAGTATGGTGTCGAAAACCCGGTAAGCCCACTAAGCAATGTTGCCGTATCCAGCGGAACATTATGAAGCAGATACGCCGCGTCCTTAAATCTCTTACAGCGGAAGAGCGCATATACTCTTAGACAGAACCATCTCACGGTATTTCTCTTTGCTTGTATAAGTTCTTTCCCCTTCAGTGGACAATCCGTATTTATCAGGGCTTCCCACTGGATTTCCCATTGCCTAAAAATCCTATGGGGAGAAGGAATTTTGGACTCCTGCTCTCCATGGGCACGCCAGTAAACCAGCTCCGGCGATACCAGGACAACCGGATACCTTGCGGCAATCTTCAGCCACAATTGCGTATCTCCGATATGTCTTTCACCCGAAAATCCTCCTACTGCATCAAAGGCATCCTTCGCAATAAAAGTGGCTGCCGGAGAACGACTCAGCAATCCCCGTCCTAAATAATGCATACGATAGGCATCAATGCTTGACAGATAAACAGGAGGCACCCAGGGGTAGTTACTATCCTTCACGATAGCCAATTGGGCATCAGGGAAAGCACTCATTTGCAAAACAAAAGTTTCTAAAGCTATAGGCGCCATCAAATCATCGGCATCCAGATATTTCAGATAACTGCCGCCGGCATAAGAAGCCGCATGATTTCTATTACAGTAATCGCCCAGATTTTCCGAGTTCACATACACCTTAACCCGCGAATCTTGAGCGTATTCCCTGGCTATCTCTGCTGATCGGTCTGTGCTGCAATCATCAACCAATAACAGTTCCCAATTCTCGTAACTTTGCACCAGAACGCTTTCTATAGCCGCCCGCAGATATTTCTCTCGATTATATATTGTGGTTATTACACTAACTAACGGTTGTCTGCTCACACCGTCTCCTTTGGCAAGTTTTACTTATTACGCACAGGCAGCGTAATTCTATTCCCTAATTCAACATCTATTTCATCAGGGAAGAACCTTCCGAATCCTCCCCCATGAAAGAAGGTCAGTTCACCAAAGTATACTTTGCCATTCACTTCATAAAAGTCAACCCTTACATGTGGAAACCCGCTTGAAAGTTTACGGGCATATCCAATCATTTTCTCAAACGCAATAGGCTTGGGAAAAACCTTTCCACTGGGTTCGTATCCCCATCCAATTGACAATGGGCTCCAGTTCAAATCATAAAAATCACTTATTGCACGATCTGGCCTTTCGCTACTAAAATAAACCAATTCAGGCTCTCCGTCAAAACAGAAGAATCTATAATCGTACAGTTCACCAGTAGCGTCGTCCTTTAAAAACCGTTCGCATACGATACGTGGCTTAATATTCCTGTATACCCATTCACGGCAAGACCAGTAATAATTCATACGAATCCACTGCTGCAGCTTTGCCTTGGCAACTATCCAATTCAGACGATACTTATTTTCGCAAATAATGTTATACCCACTACCATGTGTACATTTGAGCACAAATTTTTCCGGTAATCTATTTATATCAATTTCATTAACGCTATCATAAACAGCAATAAGATCATTAAGCAAATGACCTAGTCCTATTTCTTCCAGATATCCCCGAACAGCATACTTATCCGAACAGATTTCGGCATCAGGAGCATACCAGTATAATTTCAACCATTGCAATTTCTCATTAAAGCTCTGTGGATTATCTTTGCTTATCTCTTTGCCAAAGATTTTCTTAAATCTAAAATTCAAATACTTTTCATCTGAAAGCGTTCTATAGTAAATTTGTTGTATACGACCTCGTAAAATACGATATAGGTCAGCGCATCTTGTATCCTTTAACTTATCTTTTGTTGCCAAAAATACTTTCATATCGTAGTAGAAGCCTTCTATTTGCAACAAACCACATAGACGCTTATCTATACTTTCGAATAAACCTTACCAAGGTATTGGGGACATATGGCCGGTCCAAACGACTGCCCAAAAAACTTGATGCGGCCGGTTTACCTTTATATGATCCCATGGCAATCAGTTCATCGAATAAATCAGTATACGCTTTACTTGAAGCTTCCAGAGAATATCCTGAAATAATCGTTTTCCTGGCGGCAAGGCTCAGTCTGCCAAACAATTCTTTATCCTGCTGCAACAGGACGATTCTATCCAACATCCTGTCGGTGTCTCCCTGCTCTACTATATAACCATTCTGTCCATCCTTTATAAGATCATTTGTTCCGCTCGAAGGCATCACCACAGGGACTTGCCCATAGCTCATGGCCTCCAAAAGAGAGTTGCTCATCCCTTCGAGTGGTGAAAAGGAAATATATATACCGCATCTTTCATAAAGATCTAAGAGATCACTTGGATTGAGAAAACCGCAGAATTCCACACTATCAGCAAGTCCCTCTCTATAAACATCTCTTTCCAATCTCTTTCTATCGTTACCACCACCGGCAAGATAAAACTTTATATGGATATCCTTCTTCCTGAAACTCCTCAGCAAGGGTATAAGATAGTCTGTCCCCTTTGCAGCCTCAATCCTTCCAACATATAGTAAGGCAGAAGCACTGCCCTTTCCACACGTCTCTTCCGCCGGAATTTCCACTCCTGTGGATATATGAACAACTCTTGCACGGGTGGGAAGAACAGCCTCTAGTTTTCTACATATGGCTGGCGTCATTGCGGTATGAACATCAGTAATGTGTGCAATAGCTCTAGCCGTATCAAAGTAATAATCATAATCACCACAGGCAGTATTAACTACTCTTGTGCCGCTACGACGTAAATGAAAAGCAACCCTGTTGCCGGTAGGATCTCCATTTAACCAAACAATGTCAACCGGCATTATCTCACGAGCGATTCTTTGGGTAGCTTTGTATAGGTTCTCATGACAACCGATATCCTCGAAATCATAGTGGCAACAAGCGGATGTACGTATACTTTTACTTTCCGCATCAGGTTTGTTGATATGGATCATAGTCGCTTCATAAGCGCCATGAAGGCAAGACATTACGCGGCTTACCCTTGCTTCCACACCATAGGCATAAGGCCCATTGATAATTGCTGCTATCCTATGCTTTTTCACAGCAACTATCTGCGCTCATTTCGAAACGCATCTTATCCTCACGTCTTCTGATGATCTTGGCAGGCGCACCACCTGCCAAGGAATATGGCGGCACATCTTTTGTTACAACAGCTCCTGCCGCCAGTACTGAACCTTCACCGACGGTCACACCAGGACAAATAGTAACCCTGTCCCCGATCCAAACATTGTCCTGGATAAAAACAGGATAATTACCATCCTTATAATCATTACCCCAATAGCCATGGTTATACGTTTCAACAATCAGTTGACGTGCTATACGAACATTGTCGCCAATAACGATCTCGCCTCCGCTGAAGTAACTGTCGTTTCCTATGCTTACGTTGTTTCCCACGTATAGGTCGCGCCCGTCATAAACCGTGACCCCTTTCCTGACAATAAGATTGCTGCCGGCCGCGGACACTATTTGGGAAAAGACAAACCTGCGCCACCTACGGGCAAGGATCCCTTCAAAAGAGTTGACAAAGAGCATGCAGCAATGCCAGAAGCCATGCCAGAAAAAGGGACGCCATCTATACTCGAAGCCGTACCTCGAGTGGAAGATATTCAGGAAGGCCCGCCATTTTCGTCCGACAAATGTCTTGGCCTTACCTGCATCAAATTCATCGCGCATTCAGATCACCCGCATTGCTGTGATAGCTTGGCGTAACGAGCCCATAAAGGGCCTTGAGAATATTATCGACGGATGAATTCTAACTGCACTCATCAAAGCACCACAGGATTGCCTGAAGGGCTCGCCGTCTGTCCTGAGCAACGTCAGCAGAGCCTTCTCCCGCTTTAACTGCGATGTCTTCTTAACCCTTAGGGCTTCATCGACAAAACGCAAATAATCCTCCCTTATACGCTCCTTATCTT
>JAQVUQ010000180.1 GCA_028699365.1 bacterium
GTCAGCAGCCCTGATCCGGTATCGAGAGTATTGACGTGACTGTGTGCTGCCAGGACGAGCTTAAAGTGGGGAAAGCGTGAGGCTTTATCCAAAAAATACTCTCTGAGATCGGCATTGGGGATATGGATATCTTCCGCCAGCCCGGTCTGGCGAGCCGGGATGGAATTGAGCGGCACATGAATCAGCACCGCCACCGGCCTGTCGGCCGTCTGCAACAGGTCTTCGAATTCAGCCATGGCCTCAATATCCGGCAGGGGTGTCTGAGGCAGATCAATGTTCCAGTAATAAGGCGGGGTGCGGCTGTCCCAGTGGAGGCTAAAGGAGTAAAGCAGCATATCCGGCGTCTCCAGCTTGAAGTTAAGGCTGTCTCCTATCAGGAAGCAGGCGCCGCCGGCCAGCCAGTGCCGGTGGGAATCCGTGTAGAACAGGTCGTGGTTACCCAGGCAGGCGTAATACGGCAGTCCCAGGCTGTCAAAATAGCGGACGGCGGTTTCTATCTGCTCTTTGGTGCCTTCATTAGTGATATCTCCTCCGTGCAGAAGGAAATCCACCTGATGTTCTTCAATCCAGGCGCGCAGCCCGGCAAAAAGCTCATCCAGATATTCGGGATAACGCTCCTGCTGGCGGTACCCGTCCTTGCCGCCGCCGATATGGGTATCCGCCACATAAACAAATCTGGTCAATTTAAAACACCTCACGGAGTATTCAGAGTTTAGCTCAAAGCCTGGAGATAAGCTCCTCCACGGCATCTTTAGGATCAACGTTTATCAGGTGATGGGCATCGGTGCCCACCTTGAAATCGGCCCCGATCTCCATTCCTATGCGGAGATAACGTCTGGCAAAAGTTATATCCTTGAGCAGGCTGCCGACGTTTATCTCCCAGGCAACGCCGTTATCCCTACCCAGTTGCATGATATCTCCCAGTTCATCATCGGTGAAGGCGGCGGCCACCGTCGACGTATCCTCAAAGACAGCGGCCAGATAGAGCCCGTGAAAGGGATGGGCGATGCAATCGGCCCGGCCGGACGGCAGCAGCAGGCGCAGCGTGGCCAGTTGATGCTCGGCATATCCTCTGGGGGAGCGCACTTCGGGCTGCTGCCAGAAATCGGCATGATAGTGGTTGCAGGCGTAAAGACGGAACTCCACCTGACGGTTGATCTCTTCAGTATCCACATAGGCGCCCGATCCCAGGGCCGATAGTTCTGCGCCCACCAGCACCTGCAGGCTCGGCCGGCAAGCCTCTACCTGACCTTTCAACTCGGCTATATCCGCCAGGATATCGTGATCCGGATAATGATGATGGTTGGTTATGGCTATGCATTCAAGCCCGGCCGTTTCGGCGGCGGCGATGATAGCCGGAACGGTCATCTCCCTGGCGGCGCATACGGATTTGTCCGTGTGGATATGCCGGTTGCACCGCGCCAACTGTCTGAGCGTATTCCGTATTTCATTATCCATATTTACTGATCAGCCCCCTCTTCATATGGCAACTTTACCAACTCATAGGGCTGTTGTCCAGACATCTTACCGAACAGATCTGCCTGCCTTACGCCCTTGTATCAGATCATAACCGACTGTATAACAGTAGATGCCGACAGGTACAAATCTTACCGTTACTCCATCCAATTCCGTAACGGCCGAACGGGTTTTGGTAGTTACAACCACCTCGTCAAGGCCGTTATGATTGCAGAAACCGATCAGGTTCTGCAATTCCGACGGCCTGTCTACAAACCGATCGGACCACTTGACCTCGACAGCCCATAGCGGCTTCTGACTGTGATCAAGTTCTACAATATCCACCTCGCCCTGCGACCATCGGGCGTAATGCAATTGTATATCCCGATGGAACCACTGAGAGAAAATACCGGTTTCCGCCAGCGCTCCCATCGCCTGCTCATGGTCTTCAACAGGCGAAAAGAGGGCACTTCTGATCGATGGGTTGGTGAGGTAAACCTTGAAGTAATTAGCTCGCTGGAACCTTCTGGCATTGCGGTCGATACGATGAACCGTCTTCACCAGAAAGGCCGCTTCCAGATACTCCATATATCGCTTGATCGTATTCTTAGCCACCCCGGAACTCTGGGCCAGTTGCTCCAGGGATACTTCGTTAGCTGTATTAAACGCCAGGGTGGTAAACAGATAGTTCAGTTCCTGGATATCCTGGATACCGTAAAGACCCGGCAAATCACGCAACAGCACCTTATCGACGATATCGCTCTTGATAAACCTGGTGGGATCCGATTGAATAACCTCTGAAAAGATCACTTCAGGATAACCGCCAAAGTTAAGATAGTGAACAAAGCTTTTGTTCAGTTCCTCTATATCGGTGGTCTGGGAAAAGCCGTTCGCATCTGTCTCCCGACATATCAGACTCTCCTTATCCAGAAGGTTCAAATACTCGTAAAACGTCAGCGGTGGCAGCAGAAAATCGGTAAAACGGCCTGCCCCGGATTCATTGCTTTTAAGGCGCAAAGCGGCGGCAGCGGAACCTGAGGCCAGGAACTTGATATTCGGGTACGTATCCACCAGAATCTTGAGATGAATCTCCCAATCCTTGAGGTACTGTATCTCATCGAAAAAGATATACGCCTTTTCACTGAACAGATCCACCTTGCCGGCCGTGGCAAAGAGGTCCAGTAACGCCTGCAGCCCGCACCCGTTGTACAGTGGGTGATCCACCGAGAGATAGCAAATCCTGCTTGGGTCCATGCCGTCGTTTATCAATTGTTGAATGGCATGATGGATCATGACGGTCTTGCCGACGCGCCTGGGCCCCATCAGCAAAACCGCTCTCTTGATACTGCTTTCATTTATCAGTTGCATCAAGGAACTGAAATACGCCCTCTTGCGCATCTTGTAATACTGACCGTTGATGCGGTGGGGTTTCTTCCACCACAGGTTCTCAGTCTGCATCCAGCGTATTATCTGTTCTCTGGGGATGGTTTTCACGGCTAACCTCACATTAAGATCAATCCATTGATCTTAGATGAGGCAATGATAGCATAATCCACTAAGATCAGTCAACTGATCTTAGTGGACAGAGGAATTGAAAGTAGGAAGCGAACTAGCGGCATATCACAGAGAAACGGTCGAAAATCCGGGTAATGAGAACACCTTACTTCTCTTGGAGAAGAGAACGCCACCTGCAAACAGAGCTTTTCGAGGCTGTCAGACACGTTTTGGGCATACGTCCAGCCGGACAACGGCACCAGTGCCCAGTCTTATCCTTTTTTCTCGTTAAAGACCCGATGAAGATTACAAATCCTTCTCGATCATGATCTTTTTGAGCGCTTCTCTGACATCTTCTCCCTGCTCTATCAGCCGGGACACTTTAAGCAGGGACCTTTCCTTAATCAGCCGGCATGAACTTTCTTCATCCATGGTCATATACACCTGACGCTCTGTGGCATATATTACTAATGTAATTACAGCAGATACAAGCAGTCCAGGCCAGGCAAGCACAACATAGGGGTTGTGCCGGGGGCAAGTATCCCCTGAAGCCGAAAACGTCCTTCTTTCGGCTCATTTACGGGCTATCTCTCTTCGTATAATTTCTCAATCCGCAAATGCTCGTCCCCAAATTCTCTTCCCAACTACCTCTATAGCTGTCGTCTTGCGCATCTTTGCGGAATTCCTGGTCTTATCCAATGTAACTACCAAGGCAGAAGAAAATGCTATATAATAATTACGGAGGATAACACGATGCGTAAACTCAGAATTTATATTGATACGTGTGTTCTTGGCGCTGTCTTTGATAAGGAATTCCAGGAATCCACAAAGACATTTTTCGAGCAAGCCGACAACGGACGCTTTAGCATCGTAGTGTCATCGCTTTTGGAAGATGAGATAGCAGTTGCTCCGCAAAATGTGCGCGCTTTTTATTACGGCATCATTGAATCTGCAGAGGTCGTCACTCCATCGCGTCAGGCACTCATACTTCGCCAAGCGTATGTAGATGCAGGCGTGATAACCTCAAAGTGGCTGGATGATGCTCTACATGTGGCTACAGCAACTGTGACTGAATGTGATATGATCGTAAGCTGGAACTTCAAGCACATAGTTCACTATGATAAGAAACGCAGATATAATGCTGTAAATATCCTTCATGGGTACAATAGCATTGATATAGTCACTCCTGCGGAGGTGATTGAGTATGAAGAAGACGTTTGATTGTGTTGCTATGAAGCACCAGGGTGCAGAAAAAGTACAGGCTATGCTTGCTGGAATGACTTTAGATGAGCAGGTAGCATACTGGGAGCGTCGCGGCAAGGAAGTGCGTAAACGGCAAGCTACTTTGCGTGCACACCGTAAATAAGAGCGCCTTCGCATTGAGAGAAAACACCTGTTTCCGCCAGCGCTCCCATCGCCTGCTCATGGTCTTCCACGAGTGAAAAGAGAGCGCTCCTAATTCCTCTAAGATCAGTCAACTGATCTTAGAGGAATTAACCTTCCAGCAGCCGTCTGAACTCCTCTTCCGTCAGCACGGTAACTCCCAGTTGCACGGCCTTCTCATACTTGGAGCCGGGGTCCTCGCCGGCCACGACGTAATCGGTATTACGGCTGACGCTGGAGGATATTTTACCCCCGGCCGCCTTGACCATGGTCTCGGCCTGGCTCCGGGGAATGGAGATGGTTCCGGTAAAGACAAAGCTCTTGCCTTCCAGGCTGCCGCCCTCGGCCGGTGCCGCCGGGGCTTCCCAGGTAACACCGTATTCCTTCAGCTTGGCCAGCACCATATCTGTCTCTGCCTGGCGAAAGAAGAGGTGAACGCTCTCGGCCCGGCGCGGGCCGATATCCGGCACCTGCTCCAACTCCTCCACCGAGGCCTGGCGCAGTTTCTCCAGATCGCCGAAATACTCGGCCAGGATCTCGGCATTGCGCCTGCCTACCATGCGTATACCAAGGGCATATATCAATCTGTCCAGAGTGGTGTGACGGCTCTTGTCTATGGCTGCCAGCAGGTTATCGGCCGATTTCTTCCCCATACGTTCAAGCTCAAGAAGCTGATCGGACGTAAGACTATAGAGGTCGGCCGGGTCGTTCACCAGGCCGGTGTCCACCAGTTGTTCCACTATGGCCGGTCCCAGGCCGTCTATATCCATGGCATCCTTGGAAGCGAAATGAGCGATGCGCTCCTTGAGCTGGGCCGGGCAGGCAATACCGGTGCAGCGACTGACCGCCTCTCCCTCTTCACGAAAGACATCGGCGCCGCAAACCGGGCACTTGGCCGGCATGACAAACTGAAGCTCATCCCCGTCACGCGCCTCTTTGATAACGCTGACCACCTCGGGGATAACATCTCCGGCCCGGCGGATCACCACCCGGTCGCCTATCATGACGTCCTTGCGCCGTATCTCATCCTCGTTATGCAGCGTGGCCCGGCTGACGGTGACGCCGCCCACCTGGACCGGCTTGAGATGGGCCACGGGGGTCAGAGCGCCGGTGCGTCCCACCTGGACCTGGATATCCTCTATCTCGGTCACTTCCTCGACGGCCGGGAATTTATAGGCTATCGCCCAGCGGGGGCTGCGGGATACGTAGCCCAGGCGTTCCTGCAACTGAAAATCGTTGATTTTGATGACCACGCCGTCGATGTCGTAACCCAGGCCGGAGCGTCTCTCCTCCCAGCTCTCGCAGAAGGCGACAACCTCGTTTACTCCGTGACAGAGCGTGACGTTGGGATTTACCGGAAAACCCCATTCCCTGAGCTTGCTCAGGATCTCCCATTGCGTCCCGGGGCTGTAAGCGCCCTCCACCGCTCCCAGGGCGTAGGCAAAGAAATCCAGGCTGCGACCGGCGGTGATGCGCGGATCGAGCTGTCTTACCGAACCGGCGGCGGCGTTGCGGGGATTGGCGAAGAGCGCCTCTTCCGCTTCCTCCCGCTGACGGTTGAGCTGTTCAAAGGCGGCATGCGACATATAGACCTCGCCCCGCACCTCGACCAGCACGGGTATATCGCCGTCAAGCAGATGCAGCGGCACGGAGCGTATAGTTTTCACGTTGAGAGTGACATCCTC
>JAQVUQ010000181.1 GCA_028699365.1 bacterium
TATCTTGCAGCGGATACTTAGCATCACCGACCGCCATCTTAGCCGCAGCCACTGCGAACTGAGAAAAGCGCTTCAACCGCCTGGCTTTTTTTCCATCCATGAAGAGAGAGGGATCAAAGTCGTTTACTTGTCCGGCAATTTTTACCGGATAGGCTGCCGCATCGACATGCGTTAACTGACCGACACCCGATCTGCCTGCCTTTAGGGCTTCCCAAAAGGCATCTTTACCCAAACCGTTAGGAGCAATTGCCCCTATTCCGGTTATAACGACTCTCCGCTTTTTCATACCATGCCTCTGCATTGTTCATCGGACTACCGCTTTACGGCTACTGCAAATAAATCGGTATCCATATATGCCTTTGATATCTTAACGGTTTCCAGCCCGTTATCGTCCAAGTCCCGAAGCAAGGTCTGTTCAGTCCAAAGATGGTAGGATTTTCGTTTATACTTTCGACCGATAATCAGATTAAGCAGAACAACCCCGCTTAAGCAAGCCCCGATTCGCAAGAGACGGAACAGCCCCTTCTCTCTAACAATCTTTCGGGCAATCGTACTCATTTTGATCGCGCTGCAAGGCACGACAAGAAAAAGCGTTCCTCCTGGACGCAGATGCGCACAAAGGTACGTCAGAGCAACCTGGGGAGCTTCAAGCGCATACAAGACATTGATGGAAAGAATAGCATCAAATTTATCGTTAAACGGCAAAGGCTGCTCCATATCAGCCTGGATAAGCCTTAGACGTTCCCCTGTATGCTTTCCGTTTTCAGCAGCAAAAGACAACATTGTCGGTGAAAAATCAATACCTGTTACAAAGTATCCTTCCGATGCCAGACTGATTGCATAAGAACCTGTTCCACAACCGGCATCAAGAACTCTTTCCCCCTGCTTGTGGCATCGATATAGTTCACCAATGACTTCCTCTTTAAGCTCTCTATACTCGTCAAAATAGCGTGGTAATGCCGTATAAAACCGTGCATATAGATTCCAGAAGAAATCTCTGCTTAGCAATAACCGGTTTTTATTACTCTTCTGCATCGTTATATCATAACATAAATTCCGGCATTTTGGTTAAATTTCCTGGGACATCAACGGCTCTATCGTGAAAAGCTTACTTGATTGTATGAATCGGCAGAGTAAAACAGAAAGTATTTCCCACGCCCGCTTGGCTGCTTAGCCAGATATGACCTCCATGAGCTTCCACAAGCCCTTTTGTTATATACAGCCCCAGCCCTAAGCCTTCTCTCCTGCCGGCGCCTTTAGCTCTGTAAAAACGCTCGAAGAGTAAAGGCTGCTCCTCTTCAGGGATGCCGGTTCCGTAATCACTAACTGATACCGTTAACATGTCATCGGTCTTTTCAGCCGATACTGTGACTTCCCCTTCCGAATACTTCAGACCGTTGGAAAGCAGATTCATCATTATCCTCTCGAGTCTGGCAGGATCGGCTTTTACATTGGGTAATCCATGAGGAATATACGCCTTCACTCTCTCCATATCCATCACTGTACCGGCTTCTTCAAGAAGATTTATTACGAATTTTCGAAGATCCAGTGACTTGATATCCAACTTGAGTTGACCGGACGACAATCTGGCGGAATCGACCAGATCCTGAATCATGGTATTCATAGAATGCGTATTTTTGATTATGGTAACGACACTTAAGCACACGTTATCATCAATTCCAGCCTCATCAATGAAACGCTGTAAAAGCTGAGCATGTCCCTGAATAAGAGTTAAAGGCGCTCTAAGATCATGGGAAATGGTATGTATATAGGACTCCCTTTCCTCCTCTTTGAAGCGAATGTCCTCAGACATGGTATTGATGGTAGCGGCCAACTCCTCGATCTCTTCCGGTCCGCTGACCTGCACCCTTTCGGTATACCCCTTCAGCCCTATAGCCTGGCTGCTTTTCCTCAGAGCATTCAGAGGAACGGTGATCCTGCGGCTGATTCTGACGGCGAGTATAAAAGCTATAAAGGCAACTGTAAGAAGCAGAAGAAAATTCCTGAACATCTCTCTGTATACAGGTGCCATCGCTTCCGATACGGGACGGCTTGCCTCGGCAACCCATTCCGTGCCGTTAACCGGCGTAATACCTACCATTATATCCTTTCCGGTCAGAGCGGAGGCTATAATGCCGGTAGTCTCGGTACCGGCAAGAGCTCTTCTCAGCACCGCCTGAGACCCAGCCCAGTTCCTCTCCCGCCAGGACATATGAACCTCCGGATATCCATAAACAGCATATCCCCTTGAATCGATTACGGCAATGGCGCCTTGCTCAGGTCGATGCACTGTGAGAACCGATCTCAGACCGTCCGCTACTACAAGGGCCCGCATAACTCCGATCAACCTGCCGCTGTCACTGCGAACAGCTCTGGCTATGACAAAGGAGGGCATATCACCCGTACGCGGCGTGAAGAGATCGCTGACAACATAAGACTTACCTTTAAGAATATTCTGAAAGTATGAACGGTCACTTATATCAAGCCCCGCCACGCCGGGCCGGCTGGAAACGGTAATTATTCCTTTTGTATTAATCCAGGCAAAATCCCTGAGGCCGGGATACTCCCCGGCGCTGCCGGCCATAACCCGGCGGATATAGCTCTCCGGAAGCGGCACAGGCGAAGCAAACATCACGGACAGAGCTTTCTCCTGCCGCAGGATATCGTTTACATAAGCGCTGAATGCTGCGGATATAGCTCTTGCCAGTTCAAGATTCGACTGTAATTCATCCGCCCGCCTGGCATCAAAACGATTGTAGTATATGACGGCCTGTAATATGATAACCGGAACAAGAATAGTGATCAGAAAAAGAACAAGAATACCACATACTGATGAGATATAATGCCTTAAACCGCCTCTTTTATCCATGACCGTTATATACCCTGATTATGGAGATTGAGCACGGCTTCAGCGAGATGTTGTAAAATTTTTAACAGCCGATGAAAAACTTACAACATGCATGAAGCTAAAACGCAAAAAGAGCCGGGGATTAACCCGGCTCTTATCTTATAAAGTGGTGGGCGGTACTGGAATTGAACCAGTGGCCTCTTGCGTGTCAAGCAAGCGATCTAACCCCTGAGCTAACCGCCCCTGTATTTACGGCTTACGCCGTCTCTTTATGCCCCTCTTTCGCCTTCATATCCTTGATATAGACGATCTCAGGATCCAGTCTTCTCTCTACGACCTCGGCAGTTACCCTGCACTGCATTATATCCTTCTGGGAGGGTATCTCATACATGATGTTGAGCATAACCTCTTCCAGTATCATCCTCAAGCCTCTGGCGCCTGTGCCGCGTGCCATCGCCTGCTCTGCAATAGCCGCTACCGCCTCACCTGTAAACGTCAGTTCCACCTCGTCCAGAGAGAAGAACTTCTGATACTGCTTTAAAAGTGCATTCTTCGGCTCGGTCAGTATTCTTATCAAGGCACTCGTATCAAGCTGGTCCAGCGTGGCCACTACCGGCAGTCGGCCGATGAATTCCGGGATAAGTCCGAACTTCAACAGATCATCCGGCATTACCTTGGAAAGGATGCGCCCTATGGACCGCTCTTTCTTGCCCTCGATATGAGCCCTGAACCCGAGAGAATGATTGCTGACCCTGGAACTGATCATATCGTCCAGACCGTTGAAAGCACCACCGCAGATAAAGAGTATGTTCTGCGTGTTTATCTGCAGAAACTCCTGATGCGGATGCTTTCGTCCTCCCTGAGGAGGCACATTGGCAATCGTCCCTTCCAGTATCTTCAAGAGAGCCTGCTGCACGCCTTCACCGGAAACGTCACGCGTTATCGACGGATTATCGGTCTTTTTGGCGATCTTGTCGATTTCATCTATGTAGATGATACCGCGTTCAGCCCTCTTGATGTCGAACTCGGCTGCCTGTATAAGCCGCAAGAGTATATTTTCAACGTCCTCTCCTACATACCCGGCCTCCGTCAGCGAAGTTGCATCGGCTATGCAGAACGGCACATCTATTATCCTGGCCAGCGTCTGCGCCAACAGCGTCTTGCCTGACCCGGTAGGCCCTATAAGCAGGATATTACTTTTCTGGAGCTCCACGTCATCGACCTTGGCTCCTACGTTTATCCTTTTATAGTGATTATAAACGGCTACCGACAAAACCTTTTTGGCATTGTCCTGCCCTACCACATATTGGTTCAGTATATCGTATATCTCTTTGGGCTTCGGGATATCGGTAAGCTCCAACTCGGGACTCTCGATATCCTTGTAAACCTCTTCTTCTATAATCTCGTTACATAACCCTATACATTCATCGCATATATATACGCCCGGGCCGGCAACGAGCTTTTTCACCTGCTCTCTGTTCTTGCCACAGAAAGAGCATTTCAATTGCATCTTATCATCTCCATTAATTAGCCCGTAAACATGCTTTTCAGCAAAAACATTATACTATCTCTCGGCTCTGGTTGCAATCACCTTGTCAACAATGCCGTATGTCCTGGCATCTTCAGCCGACATAAAGAAATCTCTCTCCGTATCCTTCTCTATTCTCTCCAACGGCTGCTTGGTATGTCTGACAAGGATATCGTTGAGTATGGCACGTACCCGCAGTATCTCCCTGGCCTGAATATCGATATCCGTCGCCTGGCCTTGTGCTCCGCCCAGCGGCTGGTGGATCATAATGCGCGCATACGGCAGGGCAAAGCGTTTGCCGTCAGTGCCGGCCGCCAGAAGAAGTGCCGCCATGCTGGCAGCCTGTCCCATGCAGATCGTCGATACATCAGGTTTCACCAACTGCATGGCATCGTAAATAGCCATGCCGGCCGTGACCACGCCGCCGGGTGAGTTGATGTAAAAATCGATATCCTTGTCGGGATCTTCCTTCTCAAGGAACAAGAGTTGGGCAATAATAGTATTGGCTACATCATCGGTAATGGGCGTCCCTATGAAAATAATCCTGTCCTTAAGCAACCTGGAGTAGATGTCGTATGAACGCTCTCCCCTGGCTGTCTGCTCAACAACAATAGGAACTAATGCCATCAGGCTACCTCCTCGATGTTTGCGTTTTTCAGCAAGAAGTCTATCGCCTTATCCCGCAGGATTCCCTCACTTATTGCCGCTACCTGATCTTCGGTAGCCTTTTCAGCAAACTGCTCCGGCTTCTGCCCGTATCTGCGGGCAATATCTTCCAGCGCCTTGTCAATCTCTTCCTGAGGCGCTTCAAGCTCTTCGATCGCTGCTATGGCATCCAATGTCAACTCTGCCTTGATTCGGCTTGCAGCCTGGGGCTTCAAGTCCTCACGCAGGGAAGACTCGTCTTTGCCGACAGCCTCCAGATAACTCTGCAGCGAACCGCGTTGATATTGCAACCTGAGATCCATATCCTTAACCATGTGATCTATTTCGTGCTCCACCATGACCTCAGGCACTTCAACTTGCGCCTTTTCGGTGGCTTTTTCCACCGCATCGACTCGCATCTGCTGCTCGACTTCGCTTTCAGCCTTGGCACGCAGACGGGTCTTCAATTCCTCGCGGAACGATGCCACATCTTCACTGGCGCTGATTCTCTTTACCAACTCTTCATCGATCTCCGGCAGCTTCTTTACTCGCACCTCGTTGACTTTGATCAGGAAGAGAGCGGTTTTCCCGGCCACATCCGCGCCGTGATAATCCTCAGGGAAGCTGACGGTCGCCTGGCGCTCCTCGCCTGCGGCGGCTCCCATCAGTGCATCCTCGAACTCCTGCATAAAACGTCCGGCACCCAGTTCCAGGCTGACGCCTTCGGCTTTGCCGCCTTCAAAAGGAACGCCGTCGATGGTGCCTTCGAAATCGATCACCAGGATATCCCCGCTTGCCGCCTTGGCTTCGTTATCGACTTCGTGCGTTGCCAGGCGCTCCCGCAAGGCGTTCAATTCCGTTTCAACATCGTCATCCGATATTTCAATCTTCTTCTTCTCTATATCTATACCCTTGTAACCTTCTATCTTAACCTCAGGCTTGACACCACTTCTGCGG
>JAQVUQ010000182.1 GCA_028699365.1 bacterium
AGGACTCCAACGCCCAGTTCCGCTCTGAGCGCGTCTCCGTATCGGCTGCGGCCGATCTGCCGGATAACGCCAAGGGTTACGTGGAGGTATATTATCATCCCTGGGCGGCGGCCAGCGGACTCTATCTGGAGAGCGCTTACTACGATACCCCGGTAGGCTCGGGACGGTTGAGAGTAGGCAAGGGCAGAAACATCACTTTCGGCCTTACGCCCTCATACGGCAACCGCAAGACCAGCAATTACGGTATTGTTGCTGAGGCGTTCACCCAGGATCGCATCCAGGGGGCGCAGTATACGGTGGACAGCGGCAGGTTCAATTTGGGCCTGGGTGTGGAGACCGGCTATCGCCTCGGGACGCGCGGCATCGGGGAGATCCCCGGTGACGGCACTTACGTTGCGGCATACTCCGTGCCCCATCTCTCTTTCAGGGATGTGCCGGGATCGCTCAGCTCGACACTTCAATATAACGCCAGAGCCAGCGCCAACCTGGGCGCGGGATTGAGAGCCGGCGCCTCGGTGCTTGCCGGCACAGTTGATGATCGTGATCTCGCCTCTCTGCAGGGAACGGATACCGCCTTGCGACCGCGTAATCCCATAACCGGTACTACTCCGACAACCGCTATAGGGCCCGGCTTTACAGGCAAGGGAATCCTTGTAAGCGGCCTTGACCTTACTTACAAGAGGACCTCTCCTCTTCTGTTACAGGGAGAGCTGTTCGATGCCTCAGTCAGCGATCTGGATTACGGTGCCTGGAGCCTTACTGCCGGCTGGGAGCCGCCGCAGGGCTGGAAATTCTACGCCCGCTACGGTGTCCAGGATATGAATATCGTTCCCACCAACAATCCGCTGACGTGGGATACCCGCCAGGTGTCTCTGTCCGCGGTGCAGCCTTTGCGCAAAGCCCTGTGGCTGCAGTATGAGTATGAGATCAACTCAGAGGAGACGGATACCGGCAGCAAGGTCGCTGACAACCTCTTCTTTGTGGAGCTGTTCAGCGCCTTTTAAGCTCCATTCCGGTCCTATATATGTAAGACAATTAAGAGCTATCGCCGGCGGCGGTAGCTCTTGCATTTCTATATGACGCCGATATCTGTTATAATGAACACCGCTTATGAATTTTTACAGGCGTAATTTTGCATGCGTAATAATGAACGGAGTTTGTCAGGAATTATGAGTACACTTTCAACCAGCCCGGAAATGAAGCAGGTCGTTTCGCCGGCGCTGCGTAATATCGCCATTATAGCTCACGTCGATCACGGCAAGACCACCCTGGTGGATCAGATGCTGAGGCAGTCCGGTGCCTTCAGGGTCAACCAGCAGGTGGAAGAGCGCGTGATGGATTCCAACCCGCTGGAGCGTGAGAGAGGCATAACCATTCTGGCCAAGAACACCTCAGTGCGCTGGAATGGTGTCAAGATCAATATCGTCGATACTCCCGGCCATGCCGACTTTGGCGGCGAGGTGGAGCGCATCCTGCGTATGGTGGACGGCGTGCTGCTGCTGGTGGATGCCTCCGACGGCCCCATGCCGCAGACGCGCTTTGTGCTGCGCAAGGCGCTGGAACTGGGCTTGAAGCCGATATTGGTCATAAACAAGATAGACCGGCCCGGTTCCAGGGAGCATCAGGTCCATGACGAAACGCTGGATCTCTTTATAGAATTGAACGCTTCCGAGGATCAACTGGAGTTTCCCACCGTTTTTGCCTCCGCCAGGGACGGTTATGCCACTGTCGATCCCGATGTGCCCAATGATAATTTGAAGCCGCTCTTCGATGTCGTGCTGAATTACGTCCCGGCACCCAAGGTCAAGACGGAGGGTCCGTTCCAGATGCTTATCTCTACGCTTGCATACTCTCCCTACCTGGGACAGATGGCTGTCGGCCGCATCGAGCGCGGCTGCATCAGGCCGGGTGAGCAGGTGGTAATGCTGACGCTGGACGGAAAAACGATGTCGGCCAAGGTTTCCAGGCTGTTTACGTTCGAGAATCTTGAGCAGGTGGAGACTGAGGAGGTGCGGGCCGGTGAGATAGTGGTCCTGGCCGGCCTGGAGAAGGTAGAGATAGGAGCCACTATCTGCGATCCCCAGTTCCCTGAGCCGCTGCCGGGTATAGCCGTGGATGAACCCACGGTCAGCGTGGACTTTATGGTCAATACCTCGCCTTTTGCCGGGCGCGACGGCAAATACCTTACCAGCCGGCATCTGCGCGACCGCCTGAAGCGAGAGCTGCAATCCAATGTGGCGCTGAGGGTGGAGGATACCGAATCTCCCGATGCCTTCAGAGTATCGGGCCGCGGCGAGCTGCATCTTACCATCCTGATGGAGACCATGCGCCGTGAAGGCTATGAGTTCATGGTTTCTCAGCCCAGGGTCATCAAGAAGATGATAAACGGCAAGGAGTGCGAGCCGTTTGAAGAACTGGTTATCGACGTTCCCGAGGAGTACGTAGGCGCCGTCATGGAGAAGATGGGACTTCGCCGGGCGGAGATCCAGGAGATGGAAACGGGGTCGGACAACCGGACCCGTATGCGCTATCGTATTCCCACCCGCGGCCTTTTCGGCTATCGGACGGAGTTTATGACGGATACCCGGGGTATGGGCACCATGCATCACATATTTGCCGAATACGCACCCTCAAACGGTGAGATAGTCAGGCGTACGCGAGGCGTATTGATTGCCAAGAGTCAGGGCTTCAGCACGGCTTACGCTATCGAGACTCTGCAGGAGAGGTCCGCACTCTTCATCGGGCCCGGCTCAGAGGTGTATGAAGGCGCCATAGTGGGCGAGAATTCTCGTGAATGCGATATGGTGGTCAATATCACCAAGGCCAAGAAGCTGACCAATATCAGGTCATCCACGTCGGAAATCGACGTCATGCTGACACCGCCGCGCACACACACTCTGGAAAGTGCCATCGAGTATATAGAAGATGACGAGTTTGTGGAGATCACTCCCACCTCCATCCGGCTGCGCAAGCGCTTCTTAAAAGCCGGCGACCGCAAGATATAAGGGCGTTTTCCGGACATTTCAGCCTTTTTTTACTGCCTCCGCGGGGCGTTGTTCCTGTCTTGTTATTTCCCTGCATATTGCGTAGAATCAATATCATAGGAATGTAAATTGCCGCATATGAGAATCGGACATGGATTCTCATATGCGGCAGCCGGCATTCGTTAAACTGTTTTTGATTTGAAAGGAGCCCGATTATGGAAAGTCCTGCTTTAAATGCCGCCATAGAACTGGAGCAGAGCGGTTATGTCTACTACAGAGAAGTTGCAGAGAAAACGGAGAATCCGTTGACGGCAAGGTTGTTCTCTTCCCTGGCAGCACAGGAGTTGGAGCATATACAACGGGCTCGCGAGCTTTATGCCGCCGGCGGCGAGCCGGCAGTTCATTCATCGAGCATGAACCTGGAGGCCGATGTAAAGAGATTCTTCGGGCAGTTCTCCAAAGAGCAGCGTCAGGATTGGAAGATGGACAACGCCGAGGCTTATGAAAGAGCTATGGAACTGGAAAAACAGGGCTACGACATGTACGCAAAGTTTGCGGCGGAAGCCAGGGACGAGAGAGAGGCAGCTTTCTTCAAGGCGCTTCAGAGAGAGGAAGAAGGCCATCTGGAAGCTCTGGAAAACGTGTATGCCTACTTTGCTCAGTCCAAAGACTGGCAGCACGAGGACGAGCGGACCACCTGGAACTGGATGAATCTCTGAAAGGTAGATTCCGCAATCGGCAATCCGAAATCCGAATTTGAAAGGGGTGAGGCAGTATGTGCAGATTATTGGGCGTTTTAGCCGACAAGCCCATAGATATGGAATTCTCCATGGGGACGGCACCTAATTCCTTTGTCGGCTTCGGGGATGACAGGAATCCCGACGGCTGGGGCATGGGCTGGTATGAGAGCGGGATCGATACGCCACGGATCTTCAAGGAGCCGCTGGCAGCCGTGGAATCCGAGAAGCTGCCTCATCTGGTAGCCGGCACTTTTTCCCGGATATTTGCCTGCCATGTGCGCAAATCCACCTGCGGCAATCCCAGTATTGCCAACACCCATCCCTTCCGGCATGGGAACTGGCTCTTTGCCCATAACGGCGCGGTGGATAGAGGCGTCCTTCTGGACAGGCTCAACAGGGAGCATAGAGATGCCGTCCAGGGAGATACGGATTCGGAAACGTACTTCCACTGGATCCTGCAGAACATAGAAGAACAGGCCGGTGATGTGGCTTCCGGTATCCGGTGTGCGGTTACCGCTCTGGATAAATATACGGGTCTTAACTTCATTCTCTCCGATGGAGAACGGCTGTATGCCTATCGCGATGCTTCACGACGGCGCAATCACTACTCGCTCTTCTTCCTGAAGAGAAATCCGTTTGGTGAGGATACGTCTTCCCCTGACCGGATAGAGTCATGCCAAACCGACGCCATCATACACAGCGCCAGGCTCAGGGATGAGCGGGCCGTTATGATCTGCTCGGAGAAATTGACCGGTGACGACGTATGGCAGGAGATCCCGCTGGGAAGCCTCCTGACGGTGAACCGTGATCTGAGGACGGAGTTGACGGAGCTTAACGCTCCTCGACTTCGCCCTTGATATCATCGGCTTCCACCCATTCAACCGCGCCTTCCTGCCCGCCTTCCTGCGGCCAGTAAATCATGGAGCCGACGTAGGTACCCTCCAGATCATAGACATCCTCTACCCGCTCCGCCCCTTCAAAAACGGAGAGATCGCCTTCAGACCAGATATAGTCTTCGCCCTTAGCCGGTATATGCGTGGGATTCTGGACATTGTGATCACCAGGTTCAATAGCCATTTCAGCACCTCCGTTCGGTAGATATACCCTGACGTGGGCGTGGTAAAACCTTGATAGTCTGGTGGAGATATATTAAACTGCTGTTAAGTTAACTTGGAGGAGCTTCATGAAATCGGTTGATACAAACAAAGCAGGAATAGCCTCTGCTGATGAACGGCGTAAAGCGATTGAGGAAATGCTTCTCTTCCGTCAGGATAAGCATACGGAGGGCATAGTAAAGGATATGGTTGAGGAAGGGCGTCGTTGAAGGTTAATCCCTCCGGTGCCGTATATGCATTTAAGGAGCAGGGGATTCACCATTTTTAACTCGAAATTCCATTTGCAGTTTTCGGGCTATTATGATAAAATACCGTTGCTGTCGCTGTTACAGCAACGCTAACTTGGGTCGTTAGCTCAGCTGGTAGAGCAGGGGACTCTTAATCCCAAGGTCGTAGGTTCGATCCCTACACGACCCACCATAGAATTTTTATACGGGTTTTCGGGTTTTCCGGGACCCGTTTCTTGCTTAAAAGGCACGAAAGAGGTATGGAATTCGACAGGGCGATATAAGTCCCTTCCACCGTTTTTCATTCAGCTTGGGAACCTACCTCGAGACAGGAAAAGACTTGGACAGCGGCGAAGATATAGTAAGTGCTTGGCATGCAGGTATCACCTCTGGCAAGAGAAGAAACCATTAGGCAGTGGTCAAGTCAACGGCGCCAACCTAAGCTTCGAGTCAGGGGTGTAGCCCCCCGCTCTGCGCAACAACGTGGCTGTCGCCGAATACGAATACATTGACGTATATTATGGCACTGCGCTCAACAGTCAGTTGATATGATTTTCAAGAAGGAAGAAATGGACGAATGCAAAAAAACCGATGGGACTGCCGATTATGCAAAGGGAATACGAACTGAAAATAAATAAAGATAGATATAGCATGTCATTTACAGCGGGTAGTCTTTTGCATCGCGAATCGGTGAAGCTAGCTGAGCTTTATCTTACGCTTGGTGATTGGGATGTGGTGCAAGATATCGTCATTAACAAAAACATTCTGCAAGCCAGAACCCTGAATGCTTTGAAGAGGGTCTGCCGGGAAGTCATCTCTCGTTTAAAAACATTGAGTGCCGAAGAACTGAGTTTTTTGGTCGAGGCCAACCTTCAGGAACAAGGCTATCTCCTATGGGT
>JAQVUQ010000183.1 GCA_028699365.1 bacterium
ACAAGGGGCGGAAAAGATACTCTTTGCCACGGATTCCCCCTGGGCGGAACAAGCGGAGGAACTGGAAGCCGTCGACGATCTGGAGCTCAGTCCGGATGAGAAGAAGCTTGTGCTTGGCGACAATGCCGCTAGAATACTGGAGATATAGTCCGTCTATAGCTCTCCGTAGGTGATACTATTTTGATCTGCGCTTGGAGAGCACTATAAAAAGGCTTACAGAGGAATCTTGAAACCAACAACTAACAACCAACAACTAGCAACTGCGCTCGAAGAGCGCATCTTCAGGGCGGATACGGATTTTCCCGTTAAGGTAGCCTGGGCATCGGGTAAGCTTAGCGGCAGAGGGGCGCTGGCTTACCACGGGGAGATGGAATTGCATTTCATCAAGAGGGGTGAGGGCGCCTACTTCATAGCAGACAATAGTTATTCTTATCAGAAAAACCATCTTATTGTGATACTTCCGGACGTTATTCACAGATCCATGCCACACCCTGATTCCGATTCTTATCTTGAGAAATGGTCTCTCTTCTTTCCCCTGTCTCTTCTTCCGGGAAAACTTAATATGCCGGAACGCTCCTCTTGCCTGGAACTGGATGAGAGAGCGGCTACGGAAGCCGAGGTCGTTTTTCGTATCGTAGAAGAGGAGAAGCGCAGCCGGGATACACTCTGGAAAGAGATAGTAACCAACCAGTTGGAACGAATACTTATGCTGGCCGTGCGGGCCGGCACGAAGGTCGATACCGATCGGCCGGAGAATCCGCTGGTAAAGAAGTTGATACGGTATATAGAAGAGCATTTCAGAGAGGAATTGAATCTTACAGTGCTCATGGAAGAGTTCTCATATTCTCCCAGCCATATATCCAGGGTTTTCAAACAGTGTACAGGCTTGAACCTTCACCAGTATATAATACAACGACGTATCGCCGAGGCTAAAAGACTGCTGGAAGAAGGGGCGTTGAAGGTGGATGCCGTATCCAGTGAAGCAGGTTTCAGCGATTTCTCCCTGTTCAATCGTAACTTCAAGAGCATCACCGGCTTTACTCCCGCCGCCTATCGCAAAATATCACATCCGGATGCCTGATATGGTGTTGCTTGACTCTAAAGCCCCATCCGGGCGATATCTTTAATGGTTTTATAGAGGTGCAGCGGGCCGGTTGTCAGTTCTTCAAAATCGTATTTCCGGTAGAAATCTGCAGCTTGTTCATGCAGTGCGTCCACGATCAGAGCATGTACTCCGACCTGTCGCGACAGAAGCAGAGCGCTGCGCTGGGCGTGCATAAGCAACCGAATCCCGATTCCCTGTCCATGATAGCGCTTATCGACGGCAAGCTTGCCGAGAAGAAGTGCAGGAACTCTTCTAACGCCGGACTTTCCCTGTAACTCGTCGGGGGCCAGTGAGGTCATCGACAGAGTATAGTAACCGACGATTTGTGTACAACCGGGCTTAGTAACAGCAATCCATACTTGCGCGTAGCCTTTGTCTACATGCTGGCGGGCGATGAATTTAAGATAGTCGTTGAGTTCAGTCTCTCCACAGTCAAAAGTGACCCGGTCATGAACGGTTCTATCCAGACGTTCAATGATAAGCGGTGTGGGAGGCATGGATTGGCAGGCTACCATATCTGCCTATCGTCCTCATTCCGGCCGAGCTTGAATAGTTCCATTGCCTTTTGGGTTGCTTCACCGGGTTCTCTCGGCGGACGATCAATGGATGAGGTGAAGCGATTCCATTCATCCTTATCCAATCGAATTACCGATTCGTCACGGAGCGTTTCCGATGCCACGTTTACCAGCGTATGGATCACAAAATCCGATGTTGAGAAGCCGAAAACTTGAGCGGCTTTCTCGATCAACCGTTTATGTTCAGGAGATATCCTGCAACTCAAACTTTCCGATTTGATGCGCGATGTTGACATGTCATATCACCTCCTATCGTCAATATACCACAATGTATTGCATATGTCACACGCTAAAACCGAAATAACAAAATATCACACCTCGGTGCCTGATAATGACATTGTTTCCGTCAGTCAATAAATGATATCTATAAAGAATAGAGCCGTGGAGCTACCTCTGGATGGAACTGCTTTTGAGATCGAACTGCAGAGGTTGATAGATGATTCAAGCCTCGGCAGGATCTCTTAGGGAAATGCCCGGAAGCTTCTTGAATTGACAGGAAATCTTATAGCAGCTATAGAATTATGAATTATAATGTATGCTATGGTAAGCAAGCAGGCAGGCATATACTATTGATAATAGTGGTGTCATAAGAACTCTTCCGGAAGAAAGCGAGAGAAGTATAAAATGATCGCTTTTGCTAAGCCTTTCCACCAGGCGATTTTTGAAGGACCGGTTGAACTGCCGGTTAGAGCCAGTTGGACATGGTCCCAATACCCCGCCAAACCGCTAACCTATCATGAGGAGTGCGAATACCACCTGATCAAAAGAGGTCACGGTGCTTACTTTATCGCAGATAGGAAATATGATTATCAGAAGAATACACTGGTAATCATAAGATCGAACGAAGTTCACGCTTGTCTGCCTGAACCCGGTTCTTATCTGGAGAAAGCCACTCTCTATTTGCCGGTCTCTCTGGTAAAGGAGCAGCAAGCTGATTTTTTCATCAATGATGGGAACTTTCATCATGTCCTTAACCTGTCGGAGCAGGAAGCTACCGCAATTGAAATTATCGTGAATACCGTCTGCCGGGAGTTGGAGGCTAAAGATGTCGGATGGGATGTGATAGTTAAAGCTATGGCAGCACATTTTCTGTCTCTCACCAGGAGGGCTATGCTGCATGCTCAACAAGCACCGGTCACCAGCACCAATACCCTTGTTCGTCAATTGGTAGATTACATAGAAAGTAACTATAACCAGCCGTTGATGTTGTATTCCATGGCAAAAGATGTTGGCTGCGATCCCAGCTATATCTCGCGTCTTTTTAAACGGCATACCGGCCTGTGTTTTAAGCAATACATAATTCAACGCCGGGTAACTGAGGCAAAGAGATTGCTAAGGGAGAATAACGATTTGCCTGTGGATGCAATTTCACAAAGAGTTGGGTTTGGGGATTTTGTTGTTCTCAACCGTAATTTCAAGTTGCTTACAGGCATGACGCCATCCGCTTATCGGCGCATGCTGGTGTAGTTGTGAAATTTCTCTTTGGCGGTCAGGCGTTAAATTACAGGTCATATTTTATTACCTCGTGGCCAGTATTCTTATTGCATAGCGGTATGCAGTAAGGTAAACTAAGCATAGCAAACCGGTTGCTACAGTTCCGGTTTAGCCTGTAATTGGTGGTGTAAAGTGTGTTAGAAATCAAAGGGGGAGTGATGAAATGTCAGGAAATAATGAAATAGTAGTAAAAAGAGGCGGCAATTATTACGGATTTACGCTGATAGAATTGCTCGTTGTTATTGCTATAATAGCACTGTTGGCGTCCATCCTGTTCCCGGTGTTCGGGCAGGCCAGGGAAAAGGCCAGGCAGGCAGTGTGCCAGAGCAATATGAAGCAATTATTTAACGCTATGATGATGTATGTCCAGGATTACGATGAGACTTTTCCTGTAGGCTATTTTAAGGATGCCAACGGTCAGGATGCAACATGGACATGTTCCCTGTACCCTTATCTGGGAGGCAAAGATACAAACAGGACTACTTTCAGAGCTAATGTAACGACAAGGTCCGTTTACTTCTGTCCCAGCCAGCCGTTTGAGCCCAATTACAGCGGTGTGGAGAGCTACCCTTCGTACGGCCTGAATGCTTATCTTTGTGCTGCCAAAACCAGCCCATCCTGTAAGCCTGGGGCACCTCTGGCGGCCATAAAGCGTGATCACGGAAGCGTAGTCCTTCTGGCTGATGTGCAGTATGCTTCTAATCGGCCTGGGTTGGGTTTTCGTATCTTGACCGGCTCCTATTTCTCTGCCAGGCATAGCGGACGGTGTGCGGTATTATGGGTAGATGGGCATATAAGCCTTTTGGATAAAATCTGGGCGTCCAATAATGGTATGACTGGGGAGGATATTCTTGACTATGCGGATCTTTCCTCCTATTACTTATAAACATATAGGATGTTACTGAATATGCTGAAAGAAGGTATATGAGTATGCTCTCTCTCAAGAAAAACCTTTACGTTGCTTGCATGGCAGCTGCCTTAACTCTGTTTTGCTTTACCGTCGCCCACGCCGATGACGTATATTATGTGAACACAGGAGAAAACGGTATGTCTATGGCAGAAATGGCCTCGGCCGGGATTACGATTGTGAGCCATGCTTCGTATGACCTTGACCTCATTGAGGCGGCTGCTAAATACGGCATAAAGATACTGCCGTATTTAGATTTGGAGAAAGTAACAAAATCGAGCGGGGATGCCTTCATTTTACGCAATCCGTTCTGGAGAGCGGTGGATGCGGATACCAATAATCATCCTGAGTGGTTTTGCATAGATAACAAGGGCAAAATCAAGCGTCCCTTTAATTCTCCCGGCTACCATCTCGGATTCGAGCAAGCCTGCAATAATCATTTAAGTTTGCAGCAGGCCCAACTGTGTGGTGTAAAAGATATGCTTAAGCTGGGTGCCGGCGGAGTCTTTATCGATAACGCTTACCCTTCGTACGATTGCCCTGGCAGCAAATTGGGAGTTCATCAGCACGACTGGCCCGATAAAAATAACCGTATGGCTTATCGTGAAGCCCTGCAGGCTGTTTACAAGGCTGTGAAAGCAGAGGGTAAGACGGTATTTATCAATACTGAGGTTACACCGGATATAAAGGGACTTTGTGATGCCAGTATGGTGGAGAGCTTTGTCTACAGCTCCGCACAACGCCCGGGCAGCGGCAACAGTTTAAGCCGCGATACCTGGCGTAGCGCTTATCCGGTCTGGCATAATTTCCAAAGCGATTATGCCAGCGTAACGCTGGCACAAAGAGATCATGCTTTAGCAGCCCTGTCGTATTTTGAAGATCACTGCACTGCCGATGAGGCAGCCTTCTTCTCCTTTGCTTATATCAAGCTTCTGGGAATAAAATACTGGGGGGCCAATGCTCCCATGTGGTATGGCGACTATCCCGATTATCTGCAGAGGCGCGATATTTTCAGGCGCCTGTACAGAGCACATGATCTGGGCAAGGCTCTGAGCAAGCCGGTTATCAACGGTGACTGGGGATACAGACTGTATGAAAAGGCCTATGTAGTGGTCAATGCCTCGGATAAAACCTTAAGCGTTGATGTTCCTGTGGGAAAGATTGGTAAAGTAGCGACAGAGCTTTTCTCCGGGGAGTTTGTGACCGTTAATAAAGATGGCTCTGCCAAGCTTGTTATGCCGCCGCAGACCGGCAGGGTGATTATGTCCCGGGAGGAAGTTTACAAGAACTTTCTCAGGGAGGTCAAAGGCCAGAGCGAAGCTGCCGGCAAGTATCTGGCCAATGAGTTGCAGGTTAATAACTCGGAGTGTATAAATCCGGCTGCACTTGACGGCTTAACAAAACTAAGCCGACAGGCCGATTATCTGTTATCGTTACTTGAGGCCGGAAAGCCTCTTCCCGTTCAACAGATCAATGCTCTTACCCGAGTTGCCGATAGGTTGAAGAGCGAGGACTTTATCAGAGAAACAGCCCGGAAGATAACTGCTACCCCCCAACTGAAGACCGCAGAGGTAGCCGATTTAGTCAAGCTGAACAACGACAGGCCGCTGGTGGAGAAATTCAACGGCGGTGCGGACGGCAGCGCTATCAAAATACGTATAAAATCAGCCAAGGCCAGCTATCTCTTGTTCCATAGAGATTACCGCACCTTTATGGTTATGGGTGAGGATTCCAGGTTCAGCCCGGCAACCGGGCCTATCTGCCGGGCAGGATCTTCCGCCGAGGATTTTATGTCCTGGAGAATAAGAAAAAATGCCAGGATCTTAATAGGTGCTACTCCTGGTATGCAGGTTAGGGATAGCTATGTAATAC
>JAQVUQ010000184.1 GCA_028699365.1 bacterium
CCAATCGTTCCATGATGCCGGAGATCCTCTCGCCGCCGAACAATCTCATCAGTTCATCTTCCAGCGACACGAAAAACTTGGAAGCGCCTGGATCGCCCTGACGTCCCGATCTCCCGCGCAACTGGTTATCTATACGACGACTCTCATGGCGTTCCGTGCCGATGACATACAGGCCCCCCGCATCCCTGACTTTAGCGGCAGCCTCGGGATCCACCGGATAGCCGCCCAGCAGGATATCGACTCCTCGACCGGCCATGTTGGTGGCGATGGTTACGGCACCGGGACGACCTGCCTGGGCTATGATCTCTGCCTCCCGCTCATGGTGCTTGGCATTCAAGACCTGATGCACCACGCCGCGACGCTTCAACATATCGCTAAGGCGCTCCGATTTCTCAATGGAACGCGTGCCTACCAGCACCGGCTGCCCTCTGTCGTGGGCAGCTATAATTTCTTCCACTACAGCCCTGAACTTGGAGCCCTCCGACTTATAGATCACATCCGGGTAATCCTGCCTGACCATGGGCATGTTAGTAGGAACAATAACAACTTCAAGCCCGTATATCTTGACGAATTCGTTCTCTTCGGTCTTGGCGGTTCCGGTCATGCCTGCCAGCTTATCGTAAAGCCGGAAATAGTTCTGGAAGGTGATGGTGGCGAGAGTCTGGCTCTCATGCTCAATCTTCACGCCTTCCTTTGCCTCTATGGCCTGATGCAGACCATCGCTGTACCGGCGCCCGAACATCAATCGTCCGGTAAATTCGTCGACGATTATCACTTGACCTTCTTTGATGACATAATCGACGTCTTTCTTGAAAATGTATCTGGCTTTCAACGCCTGGTCTACGTGATGGTTGATCTCTATATTCTCGGAGTCGGAGAGATTTTCTATTCCCAGCAGATCCTCCACCCTGGCTACGCCGTCCTCGGTAAGGGTTACGGTCCGTTCCTTTTCATGTATATCGTAATCCTTCTCGACGTGCAGCCTGGCAACAACCGTATCCACCTTATAATACAACTCGGTCGGCTTGTCACTGATACCGGAAATGATCAACGGCGTCCTGGCTTCGTCGACCAGGATCGAATCCACTTCATCCACTATGGCATAATTCAGTTCCCGCTGCACCATCTCACTTGGATCGGCTACCATGTTATCGCGAAGATAGTCAAAGCCGAACTCATTATTAGTGCCGTAGGTAATATCCGCATTGTAGGCGGCACGCCTCTGTTCCCCGTCCATATCATGCTGAATGACGCCTATCGACATACCCAGCATCTCAAAAACCGGACGCATCCACTCGCAGTCGCGCCGTGCCAGATAATCGTTGACTGTAACAACATGCACACCGCGTCCGGTCAGGGCATTGAGAAATGTCGGCAGCGTTGCCACCAGCGTTTTCCCTTCACCGGTCTTCATCTCGGCGATCTTTCGCCTGTGCAGGACTATACCGCCCAGGAGCTGAACATCGAAATGACGCAAGCCTATAGTACGTATCGATGCCTCGCGTACCAGAGCAAACGCTTCGGGCAGGACGGAATCCAGATCCGCACCGTTTGACAGCCGATCCTTCAATTCTGCCGTTCTGGCCTTCAATCCATCATCAGTCAACGACTTGATTTCAGGCTCCAGAGCGTTGATGGCCTCGACCATCGCCCTGCCGCGTGCCAGTTCCTTCTCTCCGTTATCGAACATTCGCTTTAAAAGCGCCAGCATGTTTACTATCCCTCGCAATCACTATAAAAACAAAGAAGCTGTCAGCAACAAGCTTTCAGCTTTCGACGCGATAATTATAGCATAGGGGGGGTCAAATTTGAAGCGGAAGCCCCCGTTATCCGTACGGGGGCTTCCGCTTCAGAACAGGCCCTCACGATATCAGAATTTTACGCTCAGAGTAGCCTTGGTCACATTTGATCTACTGTCGAATTCCGGCACGTTATCCGTGTAGTCAAGGATAAAGTGCTGCAGCGCCAGTATACTGTCAGGGCTGAAGCGGTAAGCAATACCGAATGACGTCGTATTCTGCCGGCCGTCCACATCGAACGACGCTACGATAGGGGGATTGACGCCATCGTCGAATACATCCACCCCGGCAGCCGTAACCTTGCGTTGTTTGAACGCACCCAGCAGAGTAAAGGAATCGGAAAGATCCAGTGCCAGGGAGGCCATAATAGTCTGAAAGACTCCGTCATCCAGCGTTGTCGACAGAAGCCCGCCGTCGATTGCGGTATCGAGCTCTGCCGGATCAATCTGAGTCAGACGTTCATATCCCAGCGCCGATCTGAAGGCGCCGTCTTCGGCTCCGCGAAGCAGAAGCGGTGATATCGGACTCAGCAGGTCGGGCCTGGCGGCGTTGATACCGATAGTAGCTCCATAACCTCTGATGTTGTTGTTCAGATCGAACCTGGGCGCTGTCAACGGATAGAAAAGATTGGGTTGCTGTCCGAAATAGAGAATACGCAGGTCAGGTGCCAGCAATCCACCCATTCCCGGGTCATGTCCGTTGAACAAAGTTGCGGCTGCAGGATCGCCATAGTAAGCTATGAAGGGATCTACGAGCCCACCGACCTTCAGGTAATAGGCATCCAGCGGCCCGAGTATCGCTCCTATCTTATAGGCGTTACCGGTGGTCGTACCACCGTTCACTATATCCTCGTTACGGCTGTCTGCGTATTCTCCGTAGACGCCTAAGCTACCGGCCACCAAGTCGGCATTGACGCTCCAGACCCGGTTTCTGAAAGCCGGCAGGGCTGTCATGCCTACGAATATGGGAGCACCGGCATCGTCATCATTGACAAAAACATAGTTGCCGGCCACACCCAGAGTGCTGCTCAGCATTACGGCAGCCCTGGCACCAAACAAAGTCTGGTCATACTGCGGCGCGATGATATCCCGGTCGCGAGTGTTGCTGACCAGGATCTGCGTATCGAAGACTCCCAGCCCGGTACTGAGCTTTGCACCGGTAAAATACCAGTCATTGTAGAATGCGGGAATCTGCTCCAGTATGCTTTCACTGCCGTTGGCCAGCGTAAACGGGGTGAACTCGGTATTGAATACGCCGAGGTCCAGCCTGGCATCACCGCTGGTAAGGAACAATCCCAGATCCGTGTCGAAGTTGTCCAGATTGGCATCGGTCAGGTCTTCATTGACGGCAAAGACCCTGGCACCGATACCAAAGCCTCTACTCACGGCAACGCCCGCCATGATATCGAAAGCGGCTCCCGAAGTAAAGCCTTCATCCAACGGACGATCGTACTCGTTGAGCAGCAGGTCTTCAAAGCCGGGAGTTACATCCGTTACATCGACATCACGGGCAGTGATGCCTCCGAACATGTTGAACATCAGGCCACCGTCCGCCGGCGGAGGAGGCGCCTGTTCCAGCCTGGTCACTCGCTCCTCCAGATTACCGACTCGGGTCTCAAGGGCGGCAAGACGCCTCTGGACATCGTCAACCCGGACTCCCAGAGCCGTCAAATCCGCTCGCAGACTATCCACCAGACTCTGCAGTCTGGCTATGTCCGCTTTGGTAGCAAGCGTCGCCAGACGATTCTCGAATTCCGTCTTAGTTACGTAATTCTGAAGCGTAGTCTGCAGTTCCGTTTTGGTCGGATAGTTCTGCAAGGTATTCTGCAACTCCGTTCTGGTCACGAAGTTGGACGTATCTACGTCATCGGGCAGATTTTGGAGCAAACGTGACAGGACCACCGCCAGTTCGTAGCGTGTCACCGCCCTGTCGCCGCGAAAGCTGTCGTCGGGATATCCGACGAAGATACCGCGGGTAAAGAGATCGCGTATGGCCTCTACAGCCCAGTGATCAGCCGGCACGTCATTCGGCACCTGTGCCGATGCCGGTATGATGGTCGCCAGCAGCAGCAGCGCCATCATCAATAAAACATATTTTTTCATTTTTACCCTCCTTCATGGAAATTACCGGATGTTTCCATGTTTCCACCCGGATCGTACACGCTGACTCGTCCTGAGAACAGCAGATCACACCCCCTTCCGCTCAAAACGAGGCATATCCGGACATCAAGGCTTGCCCGAAGGCATATTAAAGCCATACCCGCCACCGGGGCAGGTGCTTTTATTTAGCATTTATACCCATTTATGGAGAAAATAATCATTTTTAGAGAAGTTAAATTCAGATAACAACTAACAACCGCGCCCGCAGGGCGCTAAAAGTAGGGCGCTAGTTTCTGAGTAAATCGATTTCCAGGCCGAAGGCTTCCGTCCTCTTACGCCAGACGGCTCTGATCTCCACGCAATGGAGATAGCGTCCCAGTGAGAACTCCGTATCCCATATATCCCCCACAGAGAGATCGTAGGTCGTTTTAAGACCAAGGCTCCAATCCCTGCCGATGTCCCTGCGTACAGCCCCTTTCAAATGATGAGGTGCACTCAGGCGATCGGAAACAAACGGTGTGCTCCCCCAAATCCGGTTCCAACCGTAACCCAGCTCAAAGCCGGCGTGTTTATCAAGTTTCTTTTCATACTCCAGAGCAAAGCCTATGGAAGAGTAAGCTTCATCCGTGCCGTACCAACTCTTTCCCGCGTTGAGGTAGTATTCGCCTTTCTCTCCGTCTCCCTCAATAATATCCCCGCTCCTGGCCTGCAGCTTCATGCCTGCCCGGGAACTATGGATATCCGTAGGCAATTCATGGATACTGCCGTAATCCGCTCCAACAATTGCCTTATGCTTCAGCAGGCTGAACTCTTTAGTAGCAATCGATAGAGAAGGCGCGTAGCTGACCCTGTAATCCGGGTAATCAGGTATCAATCGATTACGATCGACAGCAAAATCCAGATCATACGAGGATTCTTCTCTGTGTATATTCAATCTGCCGCCTATCTTGTTGCCTATCTTCAGATCAGCCGATGCCGATGTGAATTCATCCATCTGTTGAACGTATACAGTAGAGAGATGCCAACCGTAATAGCCGTCGTAGCTGACAGCGGGCAGCGGCTGTAAATTCTTCTCTTCCTTCATGTTCCAGCGGTACTGCGGCAAGTAGAATATCCTGTGCCGGCCTATCCAGACGCTGACTCTACGCAAAAGCATGCTGCTGTCAGGATAGTATTCTATGCTCTTTGCCGTCAATCGATAATGAGGATGCGCTGCGGAACAAGCTGTGAATGTGCCTTCAACTATGCTTATCAGACGGCGTGACGCCTCAACCTTCTTACCGCTGAAAAAAATGCCCTCGGCACTTCCTCTGCCGTCGTCTATTACGGCGCGGTCAGCTTTCAGATCATATTCAATTTTAGAGCCGCTGATGACGCGATCGCCGTTAATGATTGAAACATTACCCATGGCTGTAACAGTGCCGGCAGCAGAATCGACAACTATGCTGTCTGCCGTCATTCTAACGCCGGCATATTCCATAGAGGCGTTACCCTCTGCCTTACCCATACGATGGGACGGATCGTATTCTATAGCATCAGCGTCAAGTTTAAGAAGAGGAGCCTCTTTGCGCTCTTCGAGCGCGTTGTCGGTTGCTTTATCAGGCACTAAGGCACTAAGGCACAAAGGCACAAAGGGTTGGAGCCCGTTCTTCTGCTTCGAAAGTGCTCCGTTTTCATCGTTAGCAATGATGGAAGCAACATCACCAGTGGCAGGAACATCGGGCATGCACATACCGGCCGATGTTACACCAATCATGGTCACCACACCGATTGCAGCAATAATAATTCTTAATGTAAAATGCTGATTGCGAATTGCGGAATGTGGAATAGTCCAAGCCTGTAATTTTACTTCCACGTTCCGCACCTGCACTCAAACATTTATCTTACGCCCTCGCATTCAGCCTTCAGTTCGTTCTATAATCATTCCGCAGTCCGCATGCTGCATTCCGCATTTGAATTGTCCTTCTCTACTTCGCCATTGCATAAGGTTATTCCTTCGACCGGTCACGGGGTACATGCAACCGGGCTCCGCA
>JAQVUQ010000185.1 GCA_028699365.1 bacterium
GCAAGCCACAGAGCTGACATATACAGGCCGATAAGGATACCGGCCGATGACATTACGGCTCCGATGCTGCCGAAGAAATGCAGCGGCCGTCGTATATATTTGGTCAGCAGAGTGACCGTCAACAGATCGAAGAAGCCTCTGGCAAAACGCTCCCAGCCGTACTTGGATGTCCCGTAAAGACGAGGATGATGCTCCACTTCTATCTCCGCCACCTTGAACCCGCGCCAGTGCGCCAGGACAGGAATATAGCGGTGAAGCTCACCGTAAAGTTCTATCTCCTGCACCACCTCGCGGCGGTAAGCCTTGAAGCCACAGTTGAAATCGTGAAGGTCAAGGCCGGACATAGCTGCAGTCACCCGGTTGAAGAGCTTTGAAGGCAACGTCTTGGATACGGGATCGTACCGCTTGAACTTCCAGCCGGAAACCAGATCGTACCCCTCGTCTAATTTGGACAGAAAGCGAGGTATCTCACCTGGCTCGTCCTGAAGATCGGCGTCCATGGTGACGATAATGCGTCCGCAGGCCGACTTAAAGGCACAGTCCAGGGCTGCAGCCTTGCCGAAGTTGCGCCGGAAGGCTATGATCCGTATCCTCGGATCTTCCTGTCTCAGGGAACGCAGAACCTGTCGGCTCCCGTCCCGGCTGCCGTCATCCACAAAGATTATCTCATAATCATAGTTCTGCTCACTCAGAACCTTCTTCAAAGCCTGATACAGATGCGGCAGCGCATCCTCCTCGTTGTAGACGGGAATTACCAGGCTGAGCATTACTTCCGCTTTATCGGACAGATCACCAACGTCTTTGCACCCGAGCTGAGTATTCACGGTCAAAACCTCTCTTTTTCTATTCAGAGAAATCAAGTCTAACCTTGCCTCTGATCGATATATCCTCGAAACCGGCATCCGCTTCCATTCTATCGCCATTCAGCTTCCAGCCGTGTCCGGAAACGGATACGCCTTTATCGCCCTGCAGCAACTCTCTCTTGCCGATATAACTAAGACGACCGACCTCAAGCTTCAGTCCCTTACCGGACTGTCCGCTGACGCCCTCAAATGCCTGCCAGTCGCCCTCATTCGGCCTGTAAGCAATCCTGGGTGCCGTTAGAATCAGTTGCGGCAGGTTATGCCTGAACAGTATCGTTTTAGTCTCTCTCATGGATACGTCCTGATTATCGGCCTTAAGAGTACCGGCGGTCATTTCCCACAGCCTGTGAGTTCCCTGATAGCCCGTAACGACGCTGTCGTAAGTTTCCATTCTCTTTACGCCCTCAAGCATTCGGCCGGCCTCGGTGAACGGAACTTTTTCAGCGACAACGTCCTCCGTCTGCCGGTTGTCGCTTCGTTTAACATCAGGCAGAGGCGCCAACAGAATATAGAGGGACAGGCCCGCCAGGACGGGAAGAATCGAAATCTTCGCTATGCTTCCCAGGATTTTCAACGGTCTCCCAACTCCAATAACTCAGATCGCCATCTGCCGCCGCTTTTTACAATCCTTCCCAGATATTCGGCACCATAGCCGGCCTGGGCCACAAGAGTGTTGCCGACGGTTACGCCTTCCGGCAGGATATGATGGCTGTGCCCACCGATTATTATATCAAAAATCTTCATCTCTTCCGCCAGCCGGACATCCTGCTCCATACCCTGATGGCTAAGCAGAATCAGCATATCGGTCTCATCCTTCAGACGCTCCGTTGCACGTTGCAGGGCCTTCTTCACCGGGATGAAACGAAAGGGCGATATGCGCTCGGCCGAAAAGCCCCGGATCATGTCGGGACCGATTCCCGTTACACCCACCCTGCAACCGCCGACGTTCACTTCAAGACGTGTGCGACAGATACGCGGTACGCCCTCCGGCTCAACCAGGTTGGCACAAAGTACCGGGAATCCGGCACAGGCCAGTTTGAGGCGCATAATCCCTGGAAACGGGTGGAACTCCCTGTTTCCCATAGCCATGGCGGCATAGCCCAGATCCGTCATCCGGCGCAGCACCGGCTCTCCGCCGGGCCTCATACCTATATTGCCGGCGGAAACGGCATCGCCTCCATCCAGCAGCAGCCCCATTCTGCCGGCTATAATACTCCTGATACGCTCCGTGCTGTCGATATCGAGCTTGCCGTGCAAGTCATTGGTATGGTAAATCATCAGCCCTTCATTGCTCATTCTCTCAAGCCCCTTATACAGCCGTCAGCACAGATAAGATAATCATGTTAATAATAGCATGATTATTCAGGTTTGCGAGAAAACCTGAGCGTAATCCAGATAACTTCTTCTTTGAACATGCCTGAAGCGCTTGAAATACCGGTGTCTCCAGAAATTACCAGGTATGACCGAGTAATCAATCCCGTTCTTCCAGAAAACGTAATTGGCACTTAGCTGATCCCGTTGAGAATAGTTGCTTACTTCCTGCCACCAGTCTTCCATTGCTTTGATAACGGATGTTTCGTTATGTCGCCTCATGATTATGGTTCCACAAATCAAGCCGTTTTCGGCAGGATATCCTTCGTCTTTATACCTTTCCATCTGTTTTGTGACCATGGCTTCATGTTCCATTTTATTCTTGATGACCGTTTCTGCTTCCTTGTAGATGCAGTTCCTGTCCTGATGCAGGAAAAAAGCCATATTATTGTCTCGCAGACAGGAATAGATGAAAGATGAAGGGTCCTTCTTAATCAGAAAATTGGCATCAACCCACATGCTGATATCATAATCATGGAAAAACTTATGCGGTAATAATTTATAATATCTTGAGGAGACACGAGGGTTCCTCAGAAAAAAATCCATCGGTAATCTCTGCCACGGATTGGGAAGCTTCTGTTCTTCATTACTATCACTGAACACAAAGAAATCTATTTCAGGATTAATAAAGGAAGGTTGCCTTATAACGTCGCAATCACCACTTACAGTAGTATAAATACAGATCCTTTCTTTACGTGAGTTCTGGTGGAAACGTTCGTTATTTTTCTTTTGGAACAATGAAAAAATAACCGATCTATCCATTGGATTTCTCTTCCCTTTTCCGTCAGGCATCTTAACAAAGCTAACGTTGCAATTTATAATCCATCTGAAAACATCATAACATCGGATGTTTAGAAAGAAAAGATGTCCTCTTTCCATTAACTCTGAAAAATACGAAAGAAGATTATTTTGTTGCTTTAGTATGCTATAATTCAGTGAAATTTTGAAAGTAACGATTGGTTGCCGATATGAGGATAAACTTTACGACAGAACCGAAACCTTATTGGATTCTTGGCCGGTGGGCAGAGGAGTTTGCCGGACGAATCCCGGGAGCTACTATCACTCACCTGACTCCGGATCAGCAGGCAGACGTTAATGTTTTTATAAATTATGCTTTATACAGCAAAGGACCTTATAAATCCCTATGCGTCTTCACTCATAAGGAACGAGACAGAAAGCTATCAAAACGTTTTGATATTATCAGCCGTGACTGCGACTGGTGCTTTGCACAATCAGACTACACCATGTCGCTGCTTCCGGCAAATAAATCGTCCAAGTTAAAAATAGGCATTGGAGACCAGTTCTATAAAAAAGAGATCGTAATCGGCATAAGCGGCCGGCCGTATTCAAGCAAAAGGAAAAGGTTTGAATGGGTCAAGGAGCTGGAAAAGATAGCCGGTATCAGGATTATGTGGACCAACAGTCGTCTTCCATATGATGAATTAGCGGATTTCTATAAGGCGGTAGACTACTTCCTGGTAACGAGCGAAGTGGAAGGGGGGCCGATGTGTATCAAGGAAGCTATCGCCATGGGCAAGCCGGTAATCACTACAAAAGTCGGATGGTATAACGAGTTTCCGGTTTTAACCTACGATAATCTGTACGAATTAAAAAACATCGTAAGAAAGCTTGTTGTAGACAAGAGTGATTGGGATTTGGGCGCAAAGCAGATTGAAGATAAAGCATCGGAATTATTGTCTCAATTCATCCGTTAACACATAGCATTTGCCAGATAACCGGCAATGGCCCGGACGCCGCCACCGCCGCCCATACGATCACGCCCGGTGCGGGACATACTATCCAACTGCTGCCGATTCCCCAAAAGCTCAAGCGTACGCCTGGCAACAACCTCCTCATCCGCAGGCAGAAGCTCCATGGCATCTCCGAGAAGGCGCTTTTGAGTTCTCAGGAAGCCTTCACTCACTTGTGGCCCTCTGCCGGGAAAGGCCAGAAGCGGACACCCCATCCCTACGGCCTGTTCGCTGGCGGTGCCGGCTTGTCCGATAACCAGATCGGCGGCCGCCAGCAGATCACCAAAAGCTCCCCTTACAACCGTCAGCCGGGCAGAGCCGTAAACAGCTTCGGCCACCACCCCTGTGTCTATTCCTGAGATATCGCAATGCCAGCCGCTCTGCCGGATTACCAGCCCCAGCCGCTCCGTATCGAGAGTAGGCGCCATAGCCAGAAGAAAATCCAGGCCGGCCGCATACGCCGCTGCCGTACGCTCAGCTATGCGCAGCAGCACTTCCAGATTGTCATAAGCCTCCAACCGGCTTCCGGGCAGAAGCGCGATGCGAACGTTCTCCGCCGATCCCAGGTCCAACCCGGTTGTTTCCAGACAATCGAGCATCGGACTGCCGGCAAAACGAGCATCAAGTCCTCTGCCTCTCAATTCCTCCGCTGTAGGCTCATCCCTCGTAAATATCGCCTTCGCTCTTCGCATCAAAGCGATCTCCAGGCGACGATGCGGCCTGATGTAAGCAGAGATGGGCGTATCCACGAATACGGGGGCTTCACAGCCTCTCAAAGCCATCCACAAGGCATAGGCATCCCCTACGGCCACGGTTCTGCAGCCAGCTCGTCCGGCTCTACGGATATACGCCGTCTGAGAAGCCACCAGGCCGATAAGCCCGGACCTCAGATCCTGACGAATACGGGCGAGATGCCTGTCCCTGATGCTGAAACCTGCTCCCGGGGGCATCTCTCTGGCCGGACCGTTCACGGGTATGCCCGCCCGGAGATACGATACTCCCGGTCCGACCAACGGCAGCCCTTCCGGATCGACATCGGCTCCGCTTCGCAGAGCGGCTGCCATGGCAGCCGCCATCATATCTTCAGAGTATCCATTGCTTATAAAGAGCAGCCTGGGCTTCATCGAATAAAATCATCCTTCTTTACGGAGGCTGAAACGTATCCTGCCAACGCTTCCCGCGCAGCCGCAAAATAACATCTGTCGCTGACCAGACGCAGGGCCTGCCCTGCCAGAGAAGGCCTTTGCCAGACGGCGTCACCGGACAGAACCCTGCGACAGAGAGCTTCGCACCAGTTACCGGCAGACAGCACCCGGTCGACAAACATGTTTACCGGATTGAGGCGGGTGGACAGCGCCACTCGCCAGTGCGGATGCTTATGGTAGAAATACGCCGCCGACCGGCCCTGTGCCGTCGCCCTGTGACAGGCGCTTTCCAGACGCTGCGATATATCTTCCGGCTGTGGCGGCGTATAGTAGTGAAATACCGGCGCATTCTTCAGGACGAGGGCACGGCATCCCGAACTGCGCAGACGGTGTCCCAACTCCAGATCCTCCCAGCCGTATCCGGTAAAATTCTCGTCAAACCCTCCGACCTGGTCGAAAACCTTCCGGCGCAGGGAGACGTTGATCGAAAAGAAGGCACAGGGAATATCAGTAAACTTCACTTTGTAGCCTTCGGGTAAGGACAGGCGGTCAACCCAGACCACCGGGCCTCGGGCTACCAGATTATCCGCCTGCCTGTGCGCCGAACAGTGCTGTTTGACCAATCCGGGGGCGATTACCAGATCATCGTCCAGAAAGAGCAGGACCTCGCCGGCCGAAGCGGCTACGGCCCGGTTACGGGTAGCGGCGTTACCCATATGCCTATCGGGCAGGTAGACCAGACGCTCATCATGGAAACCCCTGACCACTTCAGACGTATTATCCTCCG
>JAQVUQ010000186.1 GCA_028699365.1 bacterium
TTACCCTGAAAATTATGCAGTTCCATGTGGGCGTTGGGACTGGCGTCCATAATGGATGTCATCAGGCGCCATTGCGACCAGGTGGACTCGGCGATAAGAACGGGGCAACGGCTGAATATACGGCAGAACTCCACTGCTGCCTGGTAGCTGGTGCCCAGATCGGCCAGGGTTACCGTTATCAGGCATTGATAGCTATTCAACTCCTCTGCCAACGGTCCGAGCACGTCTTCATGTATGGGATAGGCATTTCTGGCAGGCTGGAGATGGACGGCGCGAACGTCTTCCTGCTTCATCTGACTGACAAGGCTTTTGGGATCAGGGAAATCGCCGCTCTGGTGCGGCAGGACAGTCCAGCATGGATACAGGCGATCGCGATACGGGGCTATCTCTTTGACCAGCCTGCGGTTGCAGTACATGGCGTCATAGTATGCACTCTGTTCATGCCGGACGAGGGCACCTGCTATACCGTAGAAGTCCATATCTTCCAGCAGATGGTCCAGCCGCCAGCGTTCTTCCACGTCTTTCCCGGGACGGGGACCGTAGGCGGTCCAGCAATCGAATATTAATGGGTTGGGCATGAATGTTACCTCTTTTGCTTTTAATGTTCTGCCATCAGACTTGTTCCAATATATTACCGGCCTGCGCTTTGTTCAAGAACCAGCGGGTGACGCGGGATAAACTTAGCGTTTTAACGATACTTTGGCGTTACTTTCTATCTGCCAGGCATCCTTTTTATTCCTGGATATATATAATTCATTGAGCAAAACGATTTTATCGCCTTCCCTGATCATCGGATAACAGCCTTTATCCAGCAGAGAAAGGGTATCAAGATACAATTTCAAGCCACTCCGCACCTTTTCCGTTTTCAGGACTCTATAGGTCCACGGCCTGTCCAGCCATTTAATGAGCGCGGGCAGTCTGAAACCGCCGTCCATCCCCTGAACTGTGATACTCTTCTCCTCCAGGTTTATAGAGATCACCTTGCCTTCGTTATCCCGCTCTATCTGAAACACCTCTTTATCTCTGCCGATACACCTGCCGCCTGAAAGAGACAGGGCTTTCAGATGATCATCACTCTCAGCTATGACCGCACAAATGCCGCTGAAAGTATAAGTATGTCCTCCTCTGACAAAGGTATATATCTTCTTATCTTCAAGACTATGGAAGATAAGGTAATTCCTCTCGCCGACGAAAACGCAAAGGGCCGTTGCAGATGCCGCCCCGTCTGCAGGCAAAACAAGTTTCATCTCCTCTGCCTTATACTCGGGAACGGAGCCCCGGTAAGGGATAAGGAGGGAAACAAACCGGCTGGGTACAGCACCCTCCTCCCTGATGGTAATATGTGCGTCGCAGGGTACTGAATTATCTCCTCCTTCGGCTTGTCCTTTGCCGGTTATTACGGTGCGCATCTGCTCTCCCGGCAGCATATGCAGCACTAATCCGGTATTATCCTTATCCCCTATCCACCAACGGGCGGTTATGCCGCCGGAGGTCTTGGCCTCGGCCAGGTCATATATAAACCGGTCGTCGATATATTTCGGTATCTTGTCCACGCTTTTCATGCCGGCCCCATCTCCCAAAGCCAGAGCAAAATTCTTTCCGGCGCTGTCGGATTGAGCATGAAACTGGTAATCCCGGGTACTGCCGCCGGCAACATTATAGATATCCACCACAAACGGATGCAGGGGATCCTTTACCAGGTAAACAGCCCTGCGGTAGAGGCTGGCCAGGCCCGGATACACCTTCTCATCCGATCCGTCAGCTATAGCGGCTGTCTCATTATCCGTAAAAGCGTGCAACTTGCCGGCACAATCCTCTATAGGCATATTGAGCAGATCATGTGCCGTCTGATTGACTCCATCGATGCGAACCACATTCTGGGCAGCCGTATTCAGTATCCAATCCGGAACTTTGGCATTGGAAACCCAAGTATACGGATAGCCTTTATTGATAGTCAATTCGTAACCGTGCGCAATAATATTAAGCGCCAACTGGTCATAGTGACTATGAGAACTCCCCTCTATCCCATAGTTCAGAACAGTGTGCACTTGCCCGTTATCATCACTATCCGTTCTTAGGATGGCCAGACCGGAATCGGTGAAAAGCTCGGTGCCTTGAGGCTGATAGACAGCATCTCTCATTATGCTTTCAATCCTGGGAATATTGACGATCAAT
The DNA here is from genome assembly GCA_028699365.1 of bacterium. Classification (GTDB taxonomy): domain Bacteria; phylum UBP13; class UBA5359; order UBA5359; family UBA5359; genus UBA5359. Next base: position 2,176 of record JAQVUQ010000186.1, read on the forward strand.
TCAAGCGCCTGGCGTGGCAGAGCGGTTTTTGTCATCTCTATCAGGGCATTTATCAACAATTCTTTGTTTGCGACCTTATAGGCAAGATGCGGGTACTTCGTGATCAGAAGGGCCATAGATGCCAACAGGTTTTCATTTCCGGGCAAGTCTACCTTTTGTCTGGGAATGGGTTGATCTCCTATACCGGGAATCCGTCCGCTGCACATTATCCCCGCGGCATAATCCAGCAGTCGTCTGAACGGCAGACTGTTATCATTAAAGAGGTCGATAGCTTTCTTAAACACCTCTCCGTCCTTGTATCCATCAGCGTCAAATAACACTCTGCCGAAATAAGGAGGTTTTCCAAAATGATAGTTTAGCGAATTATAAAAAAATCTGCCGTCATTGATAGTCCGATCAATCAACAACTGACAAAAGCCCTCTTCACCTTCCAATGCTTTCCAGACGATATGCGGGTTCTCCAAAAGCCTGCCGATAGAGACCATCTGGCCGCATTGAGCGATTACCCAATCGCTCTCCTGGCTTGCAGAACGGACTCGAAGAAGCCATTCATACATATAGCCGAAGAGATTCACATCGATGCTGCGCCGCAAATCCTCAGCAGTAATCTGTCCGTCACTGTTCCAATCTTCATGACCTTTATTCTTAAAAAGCTTTACCAGTTCCCTGTCCCGGGGCAGGGAATCGAAGACGATGTCATAAGAATAAACACAGGAATCGACGATCTCTTCCGCACCCCCTGTAGTCCAGGCAATATGCGGCATTATAAACGGATTTCCGATATCGATAACGCCATCGTATGCAGGGTGCAGTTGCGCGATACGCGTCAGGATAAGTAGCGCCTTATGAGCATAAGCAGTCTCACCGGTAACCGCATACACGGTTGCCAGTGCCTCCAAACCGCCTACCGGTGCTTCATGTCCTTCTACGGTAACATCTTTTGCCCTGTTCGAGCCCAGCAGAGCATTGAGAAGATATTGCCTCCAGGCAGCGACAAAATAGCATACCTTACCTGACCCCGGGAGTCCGTCGGGAACTTTCCACCCCATACCGTCATCAGTTATCCGATACTTCACTATCCCCTTTCCCGTATCATATTCGACCTCTTCCCCAGGCCCGAACCATCTCCCGCAAGTCACACAACGCCATCTGTTCGGTGTTTCGAGAGTCGTAGCCAGCGCTGTGGTGGCATACCAGCCTTTTCCGGTACCGCAGATAGGGCAGCCGAAGCTGTAGCAAGCAGCAAATGCCCGCGGGTTTTCAGCAGGTATAAGCGCATACAGCTCTTCATCCGGCTTTGCCGCCCAATAATCTGCAATTCGCTTTATTCTGTCGAAGGCAGCCTGCGCCCACGGAACTGTCCCGGCAGTCTCTCTGACTCGCTCAAAATCTTCTTTGGAAAGGGATGTCGAGAACCCATGCTCCTTGTAACGGCCCTCTACCAGCTTCTCTATATCTACACGAGACTTTATATCTATAAGCCTGGGGTCTGCTTTGGAGAGTTGGACAAACCCTGTGATCCTGGCGCTGTTTATCCAGGCTGATTCTTCCAGTTTTCCATCTATATCGATTCCGGCACCGGCTGCTTTAACGGAGACCTTTCTGTCGGACGGGCCTGCCGTCATCAGCAGAGGATCGCCGGTGAAGTAAAGATCGGCAAAATAGTCAGGATCATGGTAACCGGAATTACCCGAAAGGCACGGCCAGGTATTATGCGATATGCTCTTGCGGGAACGGGCGAGGCAGATTTTCCAAACAGTATCGGGAGACGGCAGGCTGCTAAGAGCAAAGGGAACAGCTATCTCTGCAGACCACGAATTTGCATATAGATGTGTTCCGATCTTTATCTTTTCGTCTTCCTCTTTTCCTAAGCTTTTCGCGCCTGCATAGGCAGCATGTGATCCATTGGGAGTTATACCGATATGGAAGTAATTCTTTTTATCGGTCGAAGAGGTCAAAAAAATCTCGACACCTTCTCTCCATAAATCCGCTTTCTTAAGAGTGCTCATTTCCGGCTCATCACAATCGAAACCTACATAGAGATACTCTTTATCGAAGGTAAGGTATGCTCTTGTGTTTGGAAACATCGCGCTCTCCTTTTCCATCTCACCCGAACAAAAGTCTATATTCAAAACAACTAATAAAACCGATAATATGCTTATTATAAGCCTTTTATTTTTCACTACTACTCTGCCTCCCTTGCGATCGGATAGCTGCTGTAAAATCATCGATATCGAAGACAAATCCGAAGGCCAAGGCAACTCTCCAGAGACCTATCTCCTTGCAGAGTTCCTGTCGGGCGGTCTCTTTGTTCTCCACCGCGGTTACTGCCTGGCGTATCGTCGAACACATTATGCCTCTTTTGCTCATATCCGCCATACCTCCGGGCGACAACAGCAAGCACCAGTTGAGAGCAAATCCGGTGTATACCAGGTGATTGATGTCATGCTCTCGGCAAAGGGCAAAGAGTTGTCTTTCATTTGCGGCGATGCCTTCATTGCCGACCGGCCTTGCCTCCGGGATAAAATCCGTCCCGGCAAAGCCCTGTTTGACGTCTTCAAGGTTATGTAATCCCACATGAACATGCTCGGTTCTGAAGCACCTGAGCCTCTCCAGCACACGATCCGGCTGAACGGCTTCCATCGGTCCCGGTTCGGGACCGGCAAGATCAAGGGCTATCCTGTACCCGGGATAATCTTTATAATAATCCCCGCCTCCGACAACATGAAACAGCCTAAAGGGTGAGGCTCTGACGGCGGACAGCAACTCCGGGAACACCCTGGCGGCTATGGCGGCAGCTCTAGGCAGGTATTCCACGCTTCGATACCAGCCGGGATACTTCTCCGGTGTTCCGCTATCCCAGGCATGCATGACCACCAGGGCTGTATGCTCTGTGGAAATCTCTATCTCTGCCTTCTTCCAGCCTCCATATCCTTCGGCCGGAACATCCAGAGTAAGATCGGCATCAAACTGCTGATAATACCAGGCTGGAACTGTAATCAGGCTCATAGGTATCTTGTGCCCCCTCGGTTCGTGCAAGCTCTTATGCTTGCTTTATCCTACCCTTTGCTGTCTGTAGTATTTACTTTACGACCATTCATGAACCAACGGGTGACGCGACAGACCGCTTTTACCGTTTCCTCCAGGTCGATATCGGTGAAGGCTTCGTTGACGGGCAAAACCACCCCGGTTTCCAGCACTTTTTCCGCTATCGGGCATAACCCGGTATGATAGTCATATTTTTCATAGGGATGCCCACCGCGCTCGAAAGCGCTATGCCTGGTGAAAACAGGATACTCGTAAACACAGCGCCCTATGTAATGCGCTGAGGCTCTGAGCCCCTCGGCTTTAAGGGCTGCGGCATACTCATCGGCATCGCATCCCAGCACCTCGGGTTTGACACGTAGCAGATAGAACCACCAGGTAGGTTCGCAACCGGGAGTAGGTTGAGGGAGTATTATCCCTTCCAGATCATGCAGCCTGCGACTCAGCTCTGTGCCCCACCAACGACGCCGTGCTACTATCCTTGCAAGCTTATTCAACTGGGCCAACACTATTGCTGCCTGAAGCTCGGTCATGCGGTAGTTGTTGGCCAGAAAAGAGGGATCACGGAAGGCAGCACCGGCCTCACGATCATAACACTTGTCCGTAGCCAGTCTCAAACGCCTGGCTGTATCCTTGTCACCGGTAACGGTTACCCCCCCTTCACCGCATGAAATATGTTTGGACT
>JAQVUQ010000187.1 GCA_028699365.1 bacterium
TCTCATTGGAGACGTCGGCAATAAAACCTGTATACAGTTCGGTTGTATGAGAAACACGGCCTTCGAGACAAGACGGCTTCATTCCCGCTAAAGCGGACCTGGGATTCTTCAGAAAGGTCTCAACTTTACGCACCGATTTGCTGTAAGGCAGGCGATGATCGTAGGAGGGCAAATAGGTTCCCGGACCGATACGGGAGGAAGCTATGCCGGCTGCCGCCAGGTCGCGTTTCAACTGTGCCGGAAGCCGTCCATACACTGCCTGCACAGGGATCTGCCCATGATAATAGGTAAAGTAAGTCTTTAGGGGGTAACCGTTATAGAAAGCCTTGATCTCCTCATATTGCGGCGTATGCCTGATCATCCTGGCTACCATAAGTGAGCCGGGGAGTATTCCGGCAATCCGGTTGCTAATCGCCTCATCGTAGCTTCCCTTGAGTTCGGCTATCAGTTTGTCGCCGGAATGAGGCGTAAAGCCCAGTTTGTCTACCAACTTATCCCCGGTAAAGGCCTTGAAGCGCTTCCTGTTCTGCACCGGTAAATCACGCAGCATCTCCAGAGAAGCCTCGTGTATCAGCCATGGAACGATTGGTGCTTCGAAGAATTTTTTGCCGCCTCTCAAACGCACCCTGGTTTCACCGTTATCACAATTGACGGCATCTACAGCCGCTTCGAGACAGCCGTGCCGGCCTACTTTCCAGGCTGCGAACGATGTCAAAGCGCCAATCATGCCGGGTGGCAGAAAGTCGAAGCGCTCGGCGATACCGTAGATACCGTGCATGGTGGAATCCGCCAGTTGATGCCCTGCCCACCCTTCGGCGTAGGCACGATAGATCTCACGCTTAGCGCTCTTGTCGCCGTCGGCCAGGCGGAGCATATATAAGCCGAACAGAGGCACACCACGTGAATTATCGTCACCCCCGACATCAAGCATACGCCCGGTGTTGCTGAACAGGTTATGAGCGTAATCGAAGGCAACATTGTTGGTTTCCGGGATATGGAGCCCTTTGCGGATAAATTTGTTCAGCATATTCTGGCGGATATTATAATTCGAGATCAAATCCGGCATAGGAGCATTTTCCACAAATATCTCCCCGGCCCTGGCTGGGCCGCCATAGCCGGACATCGTCCTATGCCAGGATGTGCTGTTGATCTGACAATGGGCGACCGGGCCCCAGGCATACGCCGGTATCGCTCCCAGGAGTATCGATATGAGGGCCACAAATGTTCTCACTTTTCGTCTCCTCCAGGCACTCTGCATCGGCAATTACCCAGATGATACTGCACCATGAATTTACCCTCGCGAACGGCCATCGGCTGCTGGAAACCTTTCTGGGTAGCTGTCACACGATAGCCGTAACTCCCCTGCGGCAGCGGCGCATAATCCACCAGGCCATAGAAGGTCAGTTCCCGTTTGCCCGGTTTCAGCAATTTGCAGTTGTAAGGCCTGCATATTACTATGCCTCTCTGATCCATGATCTCCAGAGAGACATGGGAGACGGCATTGAGGCCTATCTTCCATTGCAAACGACCGGCATCCCTGCCTTCATTGTCGCCGCTGGGATCGAAGGCCTCGAGCGCAAGACGACCGCTTTCAATTAATGGGCAGACGGAGATCCCTATACCATATAACTGTGGCGATGCACCGCTGGGTGAACGCTTCATGGTTATCTTATACTGCTGGTATTTTTTTATCTCCGGCAGGCGCCCGCCGTTATCGTATTCCTTCCAATCTCCCCAGACCAGGCCGTCATCGCCCTGGCGCAGGCAAACCTTCATCCCGGCACCTCCGGGAACATCCGCCCGCCACCTTATCCGGCCGATGCAGTCATCTGTATTTAAATTGCCGGTGCCCGTCCTGGGCGTGGAAATATAGGTGCCTTCCCTGCTGGAACCGGTGCCGTTGGGATCAACCGATCGGATAGAAACATCAATTTTTGATCCCTCGGGAATATCCCCATCCAGCCTGTATCCGGCCAGGTATCGCACCCTAGGACCCAGGTCTATTACCGGGCTTGTCAAGACTAGCGGACGATAGGTCAAAATCAGATTACCGACATCAATATCCGCAATGCTTCTTTTACTTGCAACAGTATGTTTCACGGGCAGGTAATACATAGCATGATACCCATTATCAATCTTCTCATTTCCCAAGATGGGGACATAGCCTGAATAAGGAAGCAGTTTTGGTTCAATGTTAATGTGCCCGGAGTCATTATTCAGTTTCTTTGTGAGATGAAATAACGGCTTCCCATCAAAATATATTTCATTGTTATGGCCGTTAAACATTACCGTGCTATCCCATATAATAAGATCGCCATCCGGTGTAAGCCAGCAGTTCTCTTCCGTTACAGGCATTTGCGCCAATCTACTAATCCACCATGCATTGGCAAATGAATGAAGTGCCTCCCGGGGCACTGGCCCAGTTTCGAACCTCCATTTATCAACAACCAGGCTATATCGTCCGTTCTTATCCAAAGCTTTTATTCTGGGGCTTACACAGTATGCATGTAAACGTCCGTGTGCCTGGCGATCAACTGAATAAATGTTACATACAATCGGTATTAAAGGACACACATAACCGTCAATCATCTTATATGTATCATAAGGAACGGAATTCATGGCTATATTGCTGCTATTCAGCTCTACAGTGCTCGGTATAAAAGATAGCGGATGCCGTCTGATATCCAATCTGACAGCTTTTATGGCAGGTGCGGATCGGCATTGTTTATAACTCTGGATATAATAGGAAATCTGCACAAATCTTTTTACAGGTATTCTATTTCCTCGTTGCATCCTTATTGTTTGCCATTCACCACTGCCGGCAGCATCGTACAGACGCAGGCAGGGCTTTTCGTCTCTGTCCAGTGTACAGCATATATCGTTCTCATGGCTGCCGACAAACTCCTCTACAGCATCATCCAGCCATAGAGGGCGTTCGCCGGTCTGCTTGCATGAACAGCAGGCAAGCGTCAGCAGAAGCAGAAAGCTGAGAGTGAATACCCGTAATTTCATACCCACACACCGTCAGGCCAGCGATTTGAGGTATAATTCCTTCAATTGATCTCCGTATACTCCGGAAGGCGCATCCGTCATCAGGCAGGAACCGCTCTGGGTCTTGGGAAAGGCGATACAATCGCGGATGGAATCCTGCCCGGAGAGGAGCATTATCAGCCTGTCCAGTCCCAGTGCGATGCCGCCGTGCGGCGGCGTGCCGTACTCAAATGCGTCCAACAGGAAGCCGAATTTATCACGGCTCTCTTCAACGGACATCCCCATTAGATCGAAGATGCGCTGCTGCACGTCACGACGATGGATTCTTATACTGCCGCCGCCCAGTTCGACGCCGTTTAGAACGATATCGTAGGCCAGAGCCTTGACTTTTAGCGAATCGGTTTCCAACATGGCGAGGTCTTCATCCCGTGGCGAAGTGAACGGGTGGTGTATGGCGGTCAGACGCTTCTCCCTCTCATCCCACTCAAACATCGGGAAATCAACCACCCAGATAAAGGCATCCTTATGCTCATCCAGCAGGCCCAGCCTGCGTCCCAACTGCAACCGGAGATGACTCAGGGAGGCAGCCGTCACGCTCGGCTTATCGGCCACGAAGAGCATCATATCGCCTTCACCGGCTCCCAGCCTGGTGGCGATTGCCTGCAGATCATCGGTCTTAAGAAACTTGGCGATGGGCGATTTGAACTCCCCGTTCTCAATGGATATATGAGCCAGTCCGCGTGCACCGTATATCGCCGCCATCTCTCGCAGCTCATCGACTTCACGCCTGCTGTAGCCGGCCGTTCCGGGAGCGCAAATGCCTTTAACCTGGCCGCCGGAAGCTACGGCATCACGGAAGACTTTAAAATCGGATCCTGCCGCAATATCGGAAATATCGCAAAGCTCCATATCGAAGCGGACATCCGGTTTGTCGTTACCGTAACGTGCCATGGCATCATCGTAGCTTATACGCGGGAAAGGCAGTTCAGGCAGATCTCTTCCCGCAGCGGCAAATATCGCGGCTATCATACCCTCCATGATATCTATGACCTGTTCCACGCCGACAAAGGACATCTCCATATCGATCTGGGTAAATTCAGGCTGTCGGTCGGCTCTCAGATCCTCATCTCTGAAGCAGCGAGCTATCTGAAAGTAACGTTCCATACCTGAGACCATCAGCAACTGCTTGTAGAGCTGGGGTGACTGCGGCAGTCCGTAAAAGAAACCGGGATTGAGACGGCTGGGTACCAGGAAATCCCTGGCTCCTTCAGGCGTACTCTTACCCAGCACGGGGGTCTCTATTTCCAGAAAACCGTTGGCATCCAGATGATCCCTGACGGCTTTGGTCACTTTATGCCTGAGACGGATGCTCTGCAGCATCGGCTCTCGCCTCAGGTCCAGATAGCGGTATCTCAACCTGACGCTCTCGTCGGCATCCGTTACGGACTCAATGGCAAAGGGCGGTGTTTTAGAGGGATTGAGTATCAGAACTTCGTCGGCCAGCACTTCTACCAATCCTGTCTGCAATCTGGGGTTCTCAGTTCCGGCAGGACGCTTGGATACCACTCCCTTGACGGCTATAACGTATTCGCTTCTTACACTCTCCGCCGCCTGGTGTGCCTGTCCTGACCGATCGGGATTGAAGGCTATCTGCACCATTCCCTCCCGATCGCGAAGATCTATGAATATAAGATTGCCGTGGTCCCTTCTCTTCTGGCACCAGCCCATCAGAATTACGGTGCTTCCCTCATCGTCAGCAGTAACCTGACCGCAATACTTGCTTCGTCGCCACTCACCCATAGCTTCGCTCATAACTCTTCCCCCACTCGACTAGCTATTTAGCGGTTTAGTTTGTTAGCCTTTTAGTAGTATTCACGCAGACTACACCGTCTTTGCGCCTTCTCGTTCCACTAAACCGCTAATCGCCTAAACACCTAAACAGCTTTATTGTAACAGATAATCTACCAACGCTTCCAGCCTTACTTCCGTTTGAATTCCTTCAGACAGATTTTTGACGGATGCCGTTCCACGGTCCAGTTCATCATCGCCTATGATGACGACGTGCTTGCAGCCGCTCTTATCGGCAGCCCTCATCTGTGCTTTCAGACTTCGGCCAAGGTAATCATATTCAGCGTAAACACCGGCATCTCGCAGTTTATAAAGATACTCCAAAGTGCTTATCCTGGCTCTGTCACCGAGAGCGGCGATATATACGCTGCAGGGCATGCGCTGCGCGGACATCGTTTCCTCCGCTTCCAGCGCCAGCACCAGACGTTCAAGCCCGGCGGCAAAACCCATTCCCGGGAGATCCGGCCCGCCGCATTCCTTTACCAGCCTGTCATAACGGCCGCCGCCGGCCACTGAACTCTGCGCGCCCAATCCCTCATGGGTAATTTCAAAGGCGGTCCGGGTATAGTAATCCAGTCCTCGCACCATTGCAGGCTCCACGGTATAGGTTATACCAAGGCTGTCCAATCCCTCCCGCATCCGGTCGAAGTGCTCCCGGCAGGGATCGCAGATATAGGCGGAGATAACCGGTGATTTCTGCAACAGAGCTTTGCAGGCCGGGTTCTTGCAATCCAGCAGGCGCAACGGATTATCGGCATAACGACGCCGGCAGTCATCGCACAGGTCGTCCTGCGATTCCGCCAGGTAATCTCTAAGAGATTCTATATAGCGCGGCCGGCAATTTCCACAGGCTACGCTGTTAAGCAACAGAGTGGTGCGCTTCAGCCCTATGGCATGAAGAAAAGATACCGCCAGCACGATGACTTCCATATCCAGCAGGGGATCATCCGATCCTATGGCTTCCACACCCAATTGATGAAACTGTCGATAGCGTCCTGCCTGCGGCCGGTCGTATCTGAACATGGGCGATATGTAGAAGAGCTTGGTAAGGGGATTA
>JAQVUQ010000188.1 GCA_028699365.1 bacterium
TAATGTGACAAGAGAGGAGAAAAAGAAATGCCTTTATTGTCTAACACAAAGACCTCTTTGGGGAAAGCAGAGCAAGTATTGGCCTTTTTGTTTGGGCTGGGCTTTATTCTGGGATTCCTGTTGACTCCATTGGGAGTCGAGACTCGTATGAATGAATTACGGACTCCGGTGTTTGCGGTGTTCTTTATAACTGTGGGGTTATTGCTTCCGCTTGCCGGACTGATTTCATTATTCCTTCAAAAACACAAGCTCGCCGCCGCTTTGGCTTTAATTGACGCTACGCTCCTTTTTCTTACTGCTCCTGCCGACCAGGCAAAGTTTTTCTTCACCGCTACGCCTCCGCCTGCTGTTACTGTCGGCGAGTATATTCTGATATTGTTAGGAATTGGATACATACTATACGGACAACGGGTATATCTCGAGAGCCGAATAAACAATTGAGGAATTGGGGGGGCAGGATGTGTCCTGCCGGAGCCTTAAATTGACAGTGCATAAGAATAGGTATACTATTTATCTATCGATAGCACTAATGGGATACGGAGGCAGGAAGGATGACACAAGTAGCAATATCATCTAAATATCAAATTGTCATACCCAGCGAGATACGCAAACGGCTGAATATCAAGAGCGGCCAGAAGCTGCAGATACTGGTAAAGGATGGAATTATGACTCTTGTGCCGGACCGTTCTCTTGAAAGCCTGAGAGGGTTTGTGCAGGGAATAGATATAAGAGGCTACCGCGAAGAGGAGGACAGACTATGATTGTGGTCGATTCCTGCGGCTGGCTGGAGTATTTTTCCAACGGGTCATTAGCCGATGCATATGCAGAATATTTAATAGATCATTCGGAGATTGTGACCCCCTCTATAATACATTACGAGATATTTAAGGTAATGAAACAGCAGGCAAATGAAGAAGCCGCATTCATGGCAATAGCGCAGATAAACAAAACTAAAATCATCCCGCTCACAGACGATATAGCCCTAATGGCTGCCGATGTCCACCTACGTCATAGTCTGCCGATGGCTGACGCTATAATATATGCCACAGCCGGATATGCCGGTGCCGATATTGTCACCAGTGACGCCCACTTTGAGAATCTACCCGGCGTTATATATTTAAAGAAACGTTAGGAAATCTTTGTTATATAATCATTCGTTACATTTGCATCTGATTCTACGTTGCAACTGTTAGTCTTAGTTACGTTTACCCTACAGAAAAGAATGCTTTCTGTCAAATGCGTAGACCTGACCCACGACCCACAAATCCCCTGTAAATATATTAACCTTTACCCTCCACAATTCCATAAAGTTCTCTAATTTGCAGACATATCGCTTCCAAAGTCATCTTGCCAAAGCCAAGATTTTTCAGGTCCGGAGGATCCTCTATCACTTTCACAAGAAAGCTCTTGACGTCCTCACGAACTGCCTTTTCAACAGGAATTCTAATTCCAGGGGATACATTACGTAACAACACGTAACAACCGAAAGACATCATTTTTATGTTTCTTGACCGTTTTGGTACCCCTATCTCATCCAGAAGAATGGCGCAGGCTGTTCCACCAATGAGAATATATTGCTCCGTGTAATCGCTGAAATATTCCTTAAATCTTTCTATCCCGTATACCATGACTCACCTTCTATCCTTTCCTGAAGGGCTGCTTCCACCCGCTCATCATTCAGTTCCATTAAGGATAATTCCAGTGAAACAATATCGACATGCCTTTCATCGCTTACGAGCTTAGGATCATACCGCCACAACTCCAGTATTGTGAGTCTTTCATCTGCAATACGATCCCTATCCGTTATCATCTCTTGTTCTGTCTTGCAAAACAGTTCCTGAGATAAGGCTCTAACCGGATGTAGCGGAGGATTCACCATTGAAAACAGTGACAGCGCCTCTAACCCCGCAACCAGACCGTTTTTTACTTCTTCCTGAGTATAGACGATCCTCCCGACTGGGTTTTTCAAATACCGGCGTCCTTCATGATAATAGTCCGGATCCCCAATCCTTCGATAGTTCTTGCTTCTTCCGGTTTTTCCTCCTATCTCATAAGTGAGCAATCCAGCCGTATACAAATCATTCAAACTCCTTGAGGCCGTCATAGCCGATTTATGAATGACCCCAGCCAGGGTTGTTGTATTTAACACAATCTCAGGATGGTACAAAAAGTACAAAAATGCCAATTGTGTCGAAGAAGAAAAAGTATCAGATGTGTTCGTAGATATATCCACTGTCCTTTTAAAGTCTAATCCTATAAAAGGCAAGAACATCTGTCCATCTTCCACAACAAAAGGAATTCTGTGTTCAATCAGCGTTTTTCTGCGAAACCGGGTGATTGTCTTGTACAAGAGAACCAGCTCACTGTTTATGGCCTTCCCAATAGCTTTCAAATGCTTTTTCAAGGTGACGATCCCCGGAGCTTCTTTCAGGACCTCGACAAATAGACAATGCCTACCTAGAATCTCCGTTTCGTAAAACCGGTATTGCTCAAGTAAATATAACGGGAGCTTATTCTTCCCATTCCAAAGATTCATCTTGATACTCTCGTCGATACTATCCTTTAAATACTTCTCTAGAGAAGCTTTCAATACCAGCACCTCTTTAATGTAACATGTTTTCTTTAATATAACACTTGTGCTGTTATATTTCAAATATGTGTTGTTATATTGGGGTGACTTATGGAGTTATCAGACTCGTCGGGACGAGGAGGAGTCTCGAGCATCAGATATATTCTATGCGTAGCGGCCTGGCCATTATATGTCTACCCCACAGAAAATAGTGTGTTCTGTAGGGTAGACCCCAAAGCTAAAGCTATCATTCAAACTGGACGGTTATGTTTCCAAGTAGCCCAAGGAACATCTCCCGATATTCTATTCCAACTGGTCTTGCCATATACTAAACACACACCAATCGTTTGCAATTGATAAATTCGAGGCATGACCCTGGGCCCAGTCGATTTGTAACGGCGGTTGCTCTTTGCAAGCAATGTGATGAGTTTGCTGCCGACTAATCTATGCGTTTTCTTCCATTATGAATCTCATTCCATCAGCAAAGCTGCTAAACATCAGGCTCAACTCTTGGCGTTTTTGATACTCCTGGGTGCTATCGGAGACAACCTCTAAAAGCGTTTCTATTTCACGACTGAAAGGATCGGACAATTCCTTTACAATCGAGATGATCCTAGAGAGCGTTTCCAACGAGCATAAGCGTCCAACATCTTTTCCAAGAAGGAAAGGTCCCGCACATTCGTATAACAAGCCATCAGCTAATTCATTATACAGTTCATCAAAAATTCGCTCTTCTCCTACATACTTAAAATAATTCCTCAGTATAAACGCTACATCCTTTAAATCATCCAGGTGTACCCGTTCCTTAAAAGCAAACAGTTTGAGCACCAGCAGCGCAGGTATTGATACCACCGAAACCTTCACACTTGATAGCAACTGACACTGTTCAACGTTATCAAAGGCTTCTGCAAAACCGGCTACAGACATATGTATACCATCAGGCCAGACAATGATATGATCTTCCTTTTCCAGGCCCCCAAAGGGAATGATATCCACTTTCACACCGGATTTATGGAGAAGACGATGGCTTACAGATGTTTCCCTGAAGAAAGTTGTTTCCAGCAATGCTCTCCTCAGGGAAGAATAGTCATTCCAACTATCTATCTTAACAGCAAAATCCCAATCGGTGGTCGTTCTCTGTGTCAGATTATACTTCCAATCGAACATCAATAGCCGGGCACCTGCACCGATAACAGCCATCGGGATGTTCAGCCTTGCCAACTCTGTGGCCAGATCAGCCAGAACGCTTTCTTCATTATGACTTATCATGCTTGTCTCGCATCAACAAGTAATCGTTGTAAATCCGCTCAGCCACACCCCTGATTCGCTCTCCATTAAGCAGCATCATCTCGGCATGCACCAATAATGGATCGGCAACCGTAATACCATCGATTTCATTATTATTCCAGCCGTTCTGCCGCCCAAAGGCTCGCAAAAGAGTTACATTACCATCCGGGTCCGGTCGCAGCCTTAACATACTCATTACCCTCGAAGCAGTTTCGGCGATATACAATGTAGCCTTCTCCGGTCTGATCTCACCGGTAAGCAGAGAGGCTCCAACCTCCCCACCTACAATCACCTTATTGTCAGAATAATCCCTTATCAATGGCAACAAATCCTGTGGCGTCTTTCCGGCCGATACGCTGTAACGCCCTTGCAACAGCTTGGGACGCAAGCGACTTATGTATCCCTCCTCCCATTTGAACAGCAGATCTTCCTTGTTTATTAAAACCTGCTTGTCAGGTCCAGCAAGCCGCAGGTATCCTCTCTCCCTTAAGCTCTCCATTATATCCCCGATATACCCCAGAGATACCCCAGCTTCCTCAGACAGAGCACGGTGAGTCCAATTAACTGCTACAGGGCGTTTCAACAACAGGAATACCAGCTTAAGTCCGGCAGGTGTGAGCCATTTAGCCCCTCGCTCAACAACATTAGTCTCCGGCTTCAGTCCGGTGATAAAGATATAGAAGGATGGTTGCTTCAGAAATATATTGCCGACTGCATCGACAAACTCTACATTACTGCAACGCAATTCATTAGCAGCATTTTGGTTAATATAATCCGACAGGAGCAGAAACTTCGGTCCGGCGATAATATTTCCTGCAGTATGAATAATCAACGGCAACGCTTCTTTTGGTAAACGCGCCTTGGTCCTTACTTCATACTTCGCCTGACCCCATTTGCCAGCCAGAACAATACGTCCGTCGCCAAGGTCATGTTGTTTAGCGGGCATATAATCAACGTGCTGCACAATATCCAGGCTTTTCAGTTTCTGCAGGCAAGTCTTTATAATCTTAGTAACGTTTTTTTCACTATTTTTTTGCATGGCTATACCGATTGCCCCTCTTTTGTTCAAGATTATATCATGTTCATAAAAATTGAACAAGATAGTTTTTTGAACGCCGTAGTACCTTTTTAATACTCTTAAAGCATTAAGCGTGCTCTACCTGCTCGGCCTACCCGTTTCTTCGACATCGACCTGAAAGCGTCCGTTAAAGGTGCTTCCCAGTTTCCATCTGCCGAAGGTATCCTGTTTTGATATTTTATTGAGATTTATGATTCAGGGAAAGGGTTGCGCTCCTTTCCCAAAGCAGCAGTTCTATTTTCACATCAAATAATATCCGGAGATAGCTGCTCCCAAAGCTTTGATTCCAGCAGCTATCTCCTGTAAATCATCCCAGCCTGCGCCGGGATCTTGCAACTCCAAGCCGGGATCGTACGCCGGTATTCCTGATCATTAACAACAACCAAGCACATGAATTCCTTGTAGGCTTTCGGTGAAGAACTATCCTTGTAAAGTTTTACTGTAGCCTCTGTTGCTTGAGAACTTAACTTAAAAAGAAACACCATATTGTTCCTCTCCAGACATAATTTGTGACAATACCCATAAGTAGACGTATGTCCCCAATGTCCCTATTATGTCGCCATTGCTCCTGACCGCTGGTTATGTCCCCAATATCCCCTTTATGTCCCCTCGTTTGGCCACGACATAGTGGACACCCGGCCCGCGCTGTACTACTATGCTTTAACGATCGCCTCGCGGATCACATTTGGTGTAATCTCGTATTCTCCTGGCGCCTGACGACGAATCTCCGTACCGTGGAAATGCATGCAGCGCACTTCCGCGCTGGGAATGAAGCGTTGCAGGTCACTTCCGAAAGCAGCAACGCCGCATTGGTCGGCTTTCCATTGTCCAGCA
>JAQVUQ010000189.1 GCA_028699365.1 bacterium
ATGGCCGCCTTCGGCCCGGACACGCCTATGATCTATGTGATCGGCAGCCTGATGCTGCTGGGTCTGGGCTTTGCCCTCTTCTCATCGCCCAACACCAACGCCATCATGGGTTCCGTAGCCAAGCGCCATTACGGCATCGCTTAAGCCACAGTGGGCACCATGCGCTTTATCGGCCAGATGCTCAGCCTGGGCCTGGCCACCGTCATTATCTCCATGCACGTCGGCCCCGTAAAGATAGCCGCCGCTGACAGCCGGCTCTTCATCGGCGGCATGAAGATCGCCTTCATCGTCTTTGCCGTCCTCTGCTTCATAGGCGTCTTCGCCTCACTGGCACGCGGCAAGCTACACTCCGAATCACCGGCAGAGAATATCTCATAACGGATTTATTTACCCGGCAAACGATGCCACACCAAAATTCACGCTGAAATCCGCGGTTGAAAAACCTCCGTCTTTTTGTTATTATTAACGCTGCACCCGGAAACAACGCCGGTGCAAATTGCGAGCGGGAGTAGCTCAGTTGGCTAGAGCACTAGCCTTCCAAGCTGGGGGTCGCGGGTTCGAATCCCGTCTCCCGCTCCATTTTTTACCTTCCACACGCGCGCCTGTAGCTCAGGGGATAGAGCAACTGCCTTCTAAGCAGTGGGTCGCAGGTTCGATTCCTGCCAGGCGTGCCAAGCTTTTTTAGTGTTTATGCGGGTTTCGGGGCTTTTTCGGAGCCCGTTATTTATTGGTCGGCCATTTTGGTGTGTGGGTGGTATGTGGAAGATTATCAGCCATCCCGAGGCGGGCGGGTGGAAAGTTCCTCCGAAATATGCAATAATTATTAAATACTTATGGGGGGGGCAATCCTTACCAAATCAAGCTTACTATATATTATCTCAATGCTAGGGGGTCTGTAGTGACATCGCTTGCAAGGCAGTATAAGCCCACAACTATTAAAAGACTACATGCTCTTTCTGGAAATCAATGTGCGGCGCCGCATTGTACAAAGCCCTTGATCGCAAGAGATGAAATAACTATCGTTAGTAAGATATGCCATATTGAAGCAGCTTCACCAGAAGGCTTGAGATGGAACCCGGACATGGACGATGAGCAGCGTAGACATTTTGATAACTTAATCCTGTTGTGTGATGAGTGTCACAGTATGGTCGATAATAAGGAGAATGAAGCGATATATACTGTTTCTTTACTCAAACAGTGGAAAAGAGACCATGAAGCTACCAGAACGTATACCTATCTAAATGAACGGCCATCTTTGCTGGGTACGGTGATTAATGCTATTTCAGAGATTGAATTGGATGCAGAATTACTATCGCTTGTAGCGCACAAGGTGGCCTTTGATATCGATGATAAGATTAAGTATAACGATGTCCGACGGAACTTACCGCTTATTGAGGAATACAAGGTTTTTTATACAAAGATAAACTCCCTCTATCAGACATTGGAAGAGCAAGGCTCATTTAAGAAGGAAAATTTGCTTCGTAACATCAGGATGATATATCTTAAGATAAAAGGACATTATATCAAAGACGGATATGAACCTATGCAGGCCATTAGAGCCAATGCGGATAATATCATTGAGGATGTCCAAGAAGAGCTTTTAGATATAGCTTACAAAAAGAGTACTCACTGTGCAGAAGAGGATATTGCATTTGGAATATCTGTTGTAATGGTAGATGCGTTTATGCGTTGCAAGATACTTGAGGAGCCGTTGAAGTCATGATAATTGATTATGACAAGAGACCTGAGAGGCAACTGTACTATCTGGGAAGCCGTCTTATTGAAGTAATTAAGGACATGCCTGATCATTATATTGAGCTGCTTGATGCCTTTGAACTGATGAATAGAAATGAATCTGTTTCTATGAATACGTTTATGCTTACTATGGACTGGCTGTTTCTTCTGGGTGTGATCGCTTATGATGAAGGGCGGATCATAAAATGTTTCTAAAGAAATTATCTGTAAGCAATGACGATATGGTTATCCGAGACATCCTGTTCCACAAAGGTGTTAATCTTATCATTGATGAAACAAAGACGAGTGATCTAAAGCAAACTGGTAATAACGTTGGCAAGACGACTGTCTTGAGACTTATTGATTACTGTTTTGGAGGAAGTGGGGACAATATTTACAAAGACCCAGAATTCAAAGCTAAGACAAATACTCAGGTTGAGGGATTTTTAAATAATAATAACATTATTATTTCTATGACGCTTAAACAGGACCTTGAAATAGCGTCATCGCGTGAAATTATCGTAAGAAGAAATTTTTTGCAACGATCGGAGAAAATTCTGGAGATAAATGGAGAGCAGTATACGGAAAAGGAGTTCGTGCAAACGTTAAAAGAGCTGATCTTCGATAGCAAGCATGATAAGCCAAAGCTGAGACAGATCATTGCAAAAAATATCCGAGATGAACGAAATCGACTGACTAATGCGTTGATGGTTTTACATCCATGTACTAAGATTGAGGAATACGAGGCTCTGTTTCTCTTTTGGTTAGGTATTGAGGTCGATGTGAATGAACAGAAGCAGAAGCTCCTCAGGGAGCACAGTATGGAGACACGTCTACTCTCCCGATTAAAACGAGAAACATCATTCTCCCAAATAGAGCAGTCATTGATAATCATCAATAGATCCATTGCTGAATTAAATGTGCTGAAAGACAGCTTTGATATCAACGATAATTATTCGGCCGAGTTAGATAAGCTGAATGAAGTGAAACTAAGAGTTAATGAATTGGCAACCTCTGTAAGTAACTTAGAACTTCGTAAAGAACTGATTTCCGAGAGCAAATCGGAACTTGAGAGAGAGATAAGTTCTGCTGATAGTCAACGTGTTTCTATTCTGTATAAAGAAGCTAAGTCGTTAATCCCTACAATCCAAAAGTCTTTTGAAGATACTATAATATTTCATAACGCGATGCTTCAAAAAAAGATGGGCTATATTACAAAGGATCTTCCAGATATTGAAGAGTCTCTTGCCTCTATGAAAAGAGAATTGACAGAACTCCTTACCACGGAAAAACGGTTGGCCGAGAGTCTACAGAAATCGGGAGTAATAGATAAGCTACAGAAGGTTGTAACTGAACTGAATGAGGCATATGAGAGAAAGGGAGCACTTGAAGAGCAGAAACGTGTATGGGAGTTGTCCGCTGCAAAGCTGGCGACCATCGAACAAAATCTCAAAAAGATCAATGATAGTATCGACGCCAAGGATGCCTTAATTCAGGAGAGAATTACAGAGTTCAATAAGTACTTTTCTGAAATGACTGCTAAGCTTTATGGTGAGCGTTTTGTGCTAAGTTCGAGTAAACATGAAAAAGGGTATCTACTTGACATAGGTAGTGTTAGCGGTAATTTAGGAACTGGTAAGAAAAAGGGACAGATCGCAGCGTTTGATTTGGCATATATACAATTTGCTGATGCCCAAGGTATAGAATGTCTTCATTTTATTCTTCAGGATCAGATAGAAAACATCCATGATAACCAGATAAACAGTCTCTTTACGGAGATAGTTTCTGGTGTCAACTGTCAATATGTGTTGCCTATCCTTAGAGATAAATTGCCTCCTAATATTGATGTTAGTCAGTATGAAGTGTTGTCTTTATCCCAATCCGATAAGCTCTTTAGAATTCCGTAGCGAGATAGCGATCTATTATGAAGGGCATGTCTATCTGAGAAGAGGGAATAGGTCGGCAAGCTTATGACAAGAAAAGCTTGCAAAATGAACGGGATCAGGCCTTGAAAGTAACACTTTGCTATTGCCTGATGGATAATCACTACCATCTGTTGGTGGAAACACCGGATGGCAATCTTTCAGAGGGCATGAAACATCTCAACGCCGTTTATACACAGCGCTTCAACAAACGCCACGGTTTAGTAGGCCATCTGTTTCAGGGAAGATACAAATCCATACTGGTGCAAAAGGAAAGCTATCTATTGGCGTTATGTCGCTACATTGTGCTGAACCCTGTTCGTGCAGGCGTTTCCAAGGCACCCTGGAAGTGGAGCAGTTATCCGGCATTGGCCGGCAAGGACGAATGTCGTGGAGGGCTATGCCGGGAATGGGTGCTGTCCCAGTTCGGTGCCGATGAGAAGGAAGCTGAGCGCCGATATGAAGAGTATGTCCGCGAGGGCATGGCATGTAATGGAACAACAGCATTCCCTGTGAAAGGCGCCGTTCTGGGCGATAATGAATACCGGCGGGAGATAGAGCGGCAGCTACAGGACGTGCCGATTGACAGGGATGTGCCGATAGGGCAGAAGACAATGGCAAGGCCTTTACTGGGTGAAATATTCGGCAATACCAAGGATCGTCGGGAGCGCAACAGATTGGTTTACGAGGCCTCAAGGATTTCGAACAGCTAGGGTTCATAGCTGTTTCACTTATTTCAGCACTTTCACCAAGTAGTGAAAGTGCTGAAATAAGTGAAAGTATTGCCAAATAACGCCTTCTTATGATAAACTCTCACTGTAATGCGCTGTTTCACTAATAAATGAAAGTAGCGATTTTCATGAAAAAAGAACAAATGTCATATAATGAAGCGAAAGATATCCTGCTGTCTTGTTTGGAGGAGTTGCCATTTCTCCATATCAAGCAAATCAGTCCCGGTGATTCCAGAGATTGCAAGTTGGATATATGCGCCGATGTAGTTATCGATGAAAAACCGATAACTATCTTCGCGGTAATAAAGAAAGACGGAACTCCACGGGCCATCAGAGAGGCTGCTGCGCAGATAACGCATTGCCTGGAGCGTATTCCTTTAAAATCTTACGGAGTAGTGATTGCTCCATATATATCCGAAGATGCCGGAGCAATTCTGGATAAGCAAGGGGTTGGATATGTAGACTTCGCCGGCAACTACCTGCTCCGCTTTGATCAGGTATACGTGCGTGTTCGTACGGGTAAAAAGCCGGCCGCAGCCAAACAGAGTCTACGTTCCATCTATTCCCCAAAGTCTGCACGTGTTCTGCGACTGCTGCTTGAGGAACCCGGAAAGGTTTGGAAAGTCCAGGAGATTGCAGCGCGTGCGGAGATCAGCCTGGGACAGGCTTGGAAAGTAAAGGATCAGCTTTGTGCTCGTGAATGGTTCAGGGAACAGGATCGGGGATTCATCCTTATAAGACCGGAGGCACTGCTTAAGGATTGGGCTCGGAACTCCAAGCCTGCCAAAAAGGAAGATATACATGATTTTTACTCTTTCCAGAAGCTTGGCGAAGTTGAATACCGGATAGGAGAAGAATGTAAGGCGCGGGGTATTCCTTATGCGTTTGCCGAGTTCTCCGGTGGAGCCCGCTATGCGCCGGTAGTCCGTTACCTGCGTGCAGCAGCATATGTAGGCGGAGATATCGAGGATATTGCCGATGCGCTTGAGCTTAAGAAGGTGCAGTCAGGGGCTAATGTCAGGCTCATAGTTCCCAAGGATAGCGGCGTTTTTCTAGATGCCAAAGAGATAGCCGATATGAATGTGGTATCACCGGTGCAAGCATATCTCGACTTGTGCCATATCCCGGGTCGTGGTGAAGAGGCGGCAGAGGCCATATTGGACAACGTGATCAAGAAAGAATGGGATGACCTCTGGATCATCGACGGCAGCGAGGCGTAGGATGGCGGGTCGAGAAAAGAATCGATGGACTCATTCCGATTACTCGGGACTGGCAACGGAAGCGGCAAGGAGAGTTCTGGTAGAACTTCCCCGTGTATTGGGAGCTTACTCTGATCGAATAGTTCTGGTTGGCGGCTCGGTTCCACCATTGCT
>JAQVUQ010000190.1 GCA_028699365.1 bacterium
TCATAAGTGCCGGTGCCCCTGACATGGGTGGAGTGCGCCACCACTCCCCAGGGATACTCTTTGAATCTCTCCCACTGAGCGGTGAAGTAATCACGCGTATGGTAACCTATCTCGTCGAGAACCTTGCCGTGCGTATAGGATATCTCGGTGATATGAGGCGCATAGATTATAAGCCTGCCGCCGTCGGCCACCACCGGTTCCAGCTTGTACATACACTTCCCGCCGGTCCAGAGATCGTCGTACATGGCCGGAGCGCAGGACAGAACCGTATGATAAGGCTTATCCATGTAAGTGATGTGCAGCTTGTCCGAGAGATCGGCCGCCGCCGACCAGGCCTCCTCCGGAGTCCCGTAATAGAGCCCGGCGGCATCGTCCCCCTTGACCACCAGGCAGAAGGCACTGCGCTCTACCGGCACATAGGAGACGGCCAGATCCACCACGGCACGCACCGGAGTGTATTTCTTACCGATAATCATGGGGTTGGTGATCAACGCTCCCAGCCAGTGGAAGAAATCGATGATCTCCTGTCCGGCTATGCCGGGGAAGATGTACTTGTTGCCGCCGGAGAAGCCCACCACCTCATGCGGAAAGACCGGTCCCACGATCATCAGGTGATCGTAATCCATTACCATCTTGTTGACGGCGATGTTGACCGGCATTTTGAAGAGCCCGTTGCTTATCTCCTCTATCTTCTCTGCCGGTATAGTACCCACCGTGATCAGCGCCGCAGGATCTTTCCAGAGGTGATTGAAGAACCTGGCTTTGGGATACTTCTCCCTGTGTTCATCGGCGGTGATGCCTACCCGGTGGTAAATCTGTTCCATGGGCATGGGAGGATGCGTTCCCAGAGCCACCAGTATATCGAACGCAGCCGTTTTATCCGCCAGCAAGCCGTAAAGGGCCTTGAACATCAGATCGATGGGCCCCGAGCGGGTATGGTCCGGTATGACCAGCAGCAGCTTCTTACCTTCAAGCCCGGCTCCGTCCAGAGCCCGGGCGGCTATATCGGTAACTTCGTTCTCAGTCAGAAACCGATCCGTATATCCGGCTCCGCAGATGCGCCCTGCGGGCGCAGTTGTTGGTTGTTGGTTGTTGGTTGTTGGTTTCAAGATTCCCATGCATGTCCTCTCATAGTCAAGTTCTTCCGTGGGGTCAGGAGTTTACATTTAGCGTTCTGCTCAAAAAGGCTTAGACAACCTATCTGCACTCCTGACTTCAGTTTACGCCCGAGCGTTCTCCTTCAGCCTTCAGACTTCAGTCTTCAGACTTGATCTACACTCCGCTGAAGGCTGAGAAACCGCCGTCTACCGGGACTACTATTCCGGTCACGAAGGCGGAAGCGTCCGATACCAGCCACAGCAGCGTGCCGCTGAGATCTTCCGGCTCTCCGAAACGTCCCATGGGCGTATGGGCGATGATGGTGTTCCCCCTGGCGGTCAGATCGCCTGTCTTCTCCTCGGTGAGCAGGAACCTGTTCTGATCCGTCAGAAAGAAGCCGGGCGCTATGGCGTTGACGCGTATGCCTACCGGCGCCATATGGGTGGCCAGCCACTGGGTGAAGTTGGATATGGCCGCCTTGGCGGCGGAATAGGCTGGAATCTTGGTCAGCGGGCGAAAAGCGTTCATGGAAGAGATGTTGATGACGGCTCCGCTGCCCTGAGTCGCCATTACCTTTCCGAAAACCTGGGTCGGCAACAGCGTGCCCAGGAAGTTGAGGCTGAAGACGAACTGAACTCCCTGGGGATCGAGATCGAAGAAGGTCTTCAGTTCTTCGGCGGCGGAAGTCAAATCTTCCGGAAAGAGCTTCTCCCTGGAGGTGGTGGCCCGGGGATTGTTGCCGCCGGCGCCGTTGACCAGGACGTCTACGCGCCCGAAAGCCTTGACCACTTCGTCGCAGGCCTGCTGCAGGCTGTCGCGCTCCAGAACGTTGCACTCCAGGCCGATGGCCCTGCCGCCGTGTTCGCATATATGTGCGGCAGCCGCCTCAGCCGCGTCCTTCCTGAGATCCAGAATGGCGACTTTCATCCCCTGTTCGGCCAGATCGGCTGCCATGCACTGGCAGAGAACTCCGCCTCCGCCGGTGACCACAGCCACCCTGCCTCCGACATCGAACATATTATAGGTATCCTGACACATAATAGTCTCCTCTCGTCTACATTGAAGCAAGAAGTCAGAAGCCCGGAGTCGGAATTCTGTACTCTCCCTGTCTGAATAATTGCCTGCTTAATTATACTACGTCCCGGAAACTTTTGTAAATGACTTTAAAAAGATTTTGTTATGTCTCCGCAAGGATCCGTTGTAAGGGCGGTTCACGAACCGCCCTTACGCGAAACTCTCCCCGGCCACAGGTGTGAACACGCTTGCCGTACCCGCATCGGCAATACCGGCCGACAGGCTCTGCAGCGCCTCGGGATCACCATGCACCAGAAAGGCCCGGCGCAGGGAAGGGCCGATGCCCTTGACGAAACCGAGCAGATCGTTCCTGTCGGCGTGGGCGCTCAGCTCGTGCATGACGGATATCCGGGCTCTCACGGCATGTATCTCCCCAAGAACGGGCACCTGCCTCTCACCGTCGACCAGGCGTCTGGCCAGAGTATTCTCAGCCGCAAAGCCGGTGATCAGTACCAGGTTATCGGGATTACCTATACCGTGGCGCAGGTGATGGAGTATCCTGCCCCCCTCGCACATTCCCGAGGAAGCGATCACGATGCACGGCTTGCGGTAGCCGTTGAGCGCCCTGGATTCGGTTGCGCTCTTGACGTAGGTAAGGGTGCTGAAGCCGAACGGCTTTTCATGTGAGGATTTGATAAACCGCCTGGTCTCTTCATCATAGCATTCAGGGTGCTCGGAAAATATGGCCGTAACGTTCATGGCCAGCGGGCTGTCCACGAATACCGGTATGTGAGGTATTCTGCCTTCCTTATGCAGGTGGTGGAGTATGTAGACCAGTTCCTGGGTCCGTCCTACGGCAAAGGCCGGCACGATCATACGACCACCGGTGCGGTATATCTCCTCGATGTGCAACCGCAGCGTCTCTTTGCTCTTATCTATCGACTCATGAACCCTGGAACCGTAAGTGCTCTCCAGAATAAGGTAGTCGACATCTTTTACCTGGTAGGGATCGCGCAGGATGGGCATACCGGGACGACCCAGATCGCCGCTGAAACAAACGGATTTCCTGTCGCCGTCCGCTTCCACGCTGCAGACGATAATGGACGATCCCAGTATGTGGCCGGCATCATGAAAGACGGCGGTCATCCCGTGAACAGGATGAAATTTGCGGTCATAATCTATGCCGACAAATCTGTCGAGACACGCAGCCACGTCGTCCGTATCGTAGAGCGGCTTTATCTCGGGAGCATCGGCGGAGAGAGCGGCGTTAAGATACCTGGCATGCTCCATCTGCACATGGGCACTGTCGAACAGGATGGCTATGGCCAGATCCCTGGTGGCATGGGTGCAGTATATCTTGCCGGCGAAACCGGCCTTGATCAACGTGGGTATATTGCCGCAGTGATCAAGATGGGCGTGAGATAAAAGCAGGCAGTCTATCCGGTGTGGATCAAACGGAAAGCTGCTGTTGCGCTCCCGGGCCTCCTGCCGCCGTCCCTGATATAGGCCGCAATCCAGCAGCACCTTTTTATCGTTGAACGACAAGAGATGCATGGAACCGGTAACCGTTTGGGCCGCGCCGTGGAATTGGAGTTGCATGGATTTACCCTCCCCTTTTCACTCACAAATCAGTTTTAAAAATTCAGCAGGACTGACTACAGCCACACCGGTACAGGCATGATCTGGGAAATGACGCATATTGCCGGTTACCAGCACAGCCTCGGCGGCAGCGGCAACTTCCAAAAATGGAAGATCATCAGTATCAGGGAGTTGAGTCATCAGAGGAAGGGCGGTTACAAAATCAGCACGGGAACGTATAAGGTTTAACACGGCCTCGACGTCTTGTGGAATGATCTTCAGTTCAGGTCTACGCAGCACGGTTTCATACTCAGACAAAATGTAGTCATTGACACAGATAACAACGATATCTTCCAGCAGCAAGTCCAGTATCCGGCTGCATGTGCCCCGGGCAGTCATTGTACCGGAAACGACAACATTGGTATCCAGAACAACGTTCACTCGAGAGTGCGCCTTTCACGGCGGGCACCGGCAATAAGATCGTCGATCTGTTCCATTGTCATGCCGTCAAGGCCATCGGCTGCGGCCTTTCTTCTGATGCGACTCAGCGCTGTTTGAGCGCGGCTGCGACGAATGTTGAGAATTTCCTCCTCCACCATATCCGTCCCCACCCTGGTCATTATAGCAAAGGGACGCCCATTGGCAGTGACTACAATCTCACCCACTGCATCCAATTCCCGGCGAAGCCTGGCCGTATTGCTTCTCAAATCTTTTATTGTGATGAATTTCATAATAATCCCACCTATTATTTGGTGTATTTTGAGTGTACATTATTATGCCCCTTTATGTCAACAATTAATACTGGAAGACAATTACTTATGCAGACCTACCATTTACTCAATTCCACTGCGGC
Organism: bacterium; assembly: GCA_028699365.1. Taxonomy (GTDB): domain Bacteria; phylum UBP13; class UBA5359; order UBA5359; family UBA5359; genus UBA5359. Next base: position 4,544 of record JAQVUQ010000190.1, read on the forward strand.
AGGGACATACCGCCTAATTCCTGCCTGACCAGGCGGCAGCGGTCGAAGTAATCCGGCAACAACTCCACCCCGAATTCCCTGATGAGATCCGCCACTTCCAGCCCCGGCTTAAAGCTGGTAATGACACACGTAGCTTCGTCTCTCATATCCTCTACCAGTATATCCCCGGAATACTTTGTACGCATTCGGTCTATCTTATCGAGGTTGCCGTCCATATGCACCACCCGCCGGTTGAGGTTGAGCACGGCCGTTGTATACGGCAGAATATCGCTGGTCCGCCCCACTACGGCACCGGTGCAATCCAGAATGCGGTTTTTTGGATACCAGGTGCTGCCGGCCACGGCAAATCCGTAGCGCACTGCCCAATGATCCAGCAGCCTCCCGGCAGGAAAAGCGGAGCAAAAGAGCAGCAGTTCCGTATTCTGCCGCCAGTAAAGCTCTCCCAACTCCGCATAGTTGATATCAAAGCATATAGCCGCCCCCACCCGGCCGAAATCGCAGGCAAACGAGCAGGGCCTGCTGCCGGGAGAGATGCCGCCGTCCAGTATCTCCTCCGCCATAGGCGTGGCTTTATCGTATATCCAGGCAGGCCTGCCTCAAACCAGGCAGTTACTATGACCATGTTTAAGGCGGTCGAACTCAAGTTCGACCGCCTGCCCTGATCGCAGTGATTCAAGCGCCTTAAGTCCCATAATAGTAGCAACCGCTCCCCTATAGGCATCGGTCTCCACCGGCCTCTCATCGGCTATACACTGCCTGAGGTTGTCCAAAGCTTCATAATGTCCTTTATTTACACATACTCGTGTACCGTAATAATATCCGATCTTTATCTCCTCAGGCGTAAGATTATCTCTCCATCTCCTGAGGCTGTTCCTCAGCTCGACTCCTGATAAATCTCTCTTGCCTCCGGGATTGGATTTCACAGGGAAACACTGATCCTGCTCGCCATCTATACGAGTGCATTCAAGCTCCACAAAATCGTTCATTAGCAGGGCACTGTTGCCGGAGAAGATTTCCATACGCTCCTTGGGATAACCTTCCGTGCCGCATCCTCCCGACACAATAGTTGCTGCTACGCCACCGGGATAAACCAGAGTAACAACGTTGTTGTCGGAACGGCCGCCTACCGCATAGATACTTACAGGATCGCTCTCCGTCAGCCAGTTCAACAGGTCGAATATATGAGTAAGTTCATGCACTATGGTCGATTCGCCTG
>JAQVUQ010000191.1 GCA_028699365.1 bacterium
TACCCAATTTTCGATAAGACTGATTTAATCGGGTTGCCAAACTACCATATTTACTTGAAGATGATGATCGATGGTGTAACCTCTCAGGCATTCAGCGCCAAGACGCTGCCACCGTATAAAGCGAAGGTATCTCACCGGTTGGAAGTTATAGAGTTCTCGAGAGCGAAATATGCAAGACCGCGGCAAGAGGTGGAATCCGATCCGGTAAAATACGTATGACGAAGTGTGACAACTCTCTTCGTCCCGCTACTGAGAGCATATCAGCCGTTCTACGCCTCGCTATGACATAAAAAGCCCTAGCTTGGTATTCCAGGACTTCCAAAAGATATTTGCGCTCTCAGAACCTTTTAGCGCTTGTGAGCTAAAAAAGTAAAACCATATCATTCTATCCATTAGAAAGGAGGGATACCTTTCCGGCATCCCCCAGGAAATCGTCTACTCCCTGATGTTCGCATTTCCCTTTTCCAAGCTGGCAACGTGGCGCCTTCAACCCTCAAGGATACCTGATGCTTCAAGATCGGGAGTAGGTATATCTAAATTAGCTTATTATAGAGATTGAGCAAGGAGGGAGTGTTTACCTTATAAAGCAATGTTATAATCACCTGTAGGAATACTCATCTATAGTATAGTTTTGAATCGATAAGACCTCGTTTAATTTGATAGTAGCTGGGCTATCTGTGGCTGGCATTACAAGATTATTACTTGCAAAAATAACTTCTCTTCCTGAATATCGTTCTTGAGCGCTGTAACTAAGGGTATAATCAACCGAGCGAAAATCCTCATATAATTTACATATTTGAGGCACACAATCATATGAAACAATCCAGGGCTGTTTAATTTTTGCTATAAGTAAGGCAATGTTTGCATGGTCATCGTGTGAATAATGGTTTTCATATAAGCCCTCGCCTTTAACATAATATGGTGGGTCTAGGAAGACCAGAGCATTGCTTGGTAACTTAGGCAGATAATTCTCAATAAGTACAGCAGCATCCAGATTATGGACATGTATTCTTGAAGAATAGCGAGCAATTCTTTTTATACGAGCGATTAGGTCGGGTTTATTATATCTAGCATCAATTTTCCAATCTCCCTCTTGAGCCTTGCCACCAGTAACACCTCCTGATAATATACCTGACCGATTAGTCCGGTTCAAAAAGAAAGTGCTAAACCCAATTTCTACTGTAGAATGCTCTTGCAACTTGTTTTGAACGGCTCTTTGTCGATGCCATTCATCTATTGTAACGGCAGTGTCATTTATTAGCTTACATAATTCTTCAGTATGATCTATAACTGATTTCCAGAAAGAATATACTGGAACGCTTATATCATTGATATGGGCCACTCTCACATATTCCTCAAATAGCAAAGACCAAGCTATACTGGCTCCGCCAGCATACACCTCAACATAATGCCCATCGTATAATCTATTCTCTGATAAAACCATTTTTATATAGTTTGATAGCATACCCTTACCACCAGGATACCTAAGTGGACTGGTAAACCCGTGCATTAGTGATTTCATACATACCTCACATATCAGGCCAAAGGCGCTTAATAAAGGGCTGAAGATTATCCCATGTAGTTTTTAATTCATCTTCTGTGGGGCTATAATTTCTATTATGCACATATGCGTTTAAGCTATCAACCGATAAGACATGGAATCTATTACTAAGAAGAGCTTTTATTCCAAATAGCTCGTTCTTACTGTTCACCCCTTGCTCTTCAAGATATGCTACAATTGTTTTCAGCTTTTCCTTCAATGTCATATCTCGTCTTATTTTAGCTACATTTGGGTCAGGGTTTTTCGGGTTTTTGAGCACCGTTAAATCAATTTTGTTTCTATCTGCAAAATCATCAACGCTTAGCTCTAAAAAGACCCGGAACATTACGGCGCAACAATTCACACAGGTCCTTATCTTCAGATGTTCTTGGAGTTCTTCATATATTTTGTTAATACGAGTTTGTTGAATGGTTAATGAAAAACCTCTACGAGGTATTAATGTAGTTCTACTTGTAGGATTTCGTTTTTGTCCTCCTTTATTCTGCTTATCTTGTTTCTCCGTGTTGGATTGTTTATCTTTACCAGGGTCCTCGCCCTCTGGTTTAGAAAAATATTCTGGCAAAGGTCTTTGCGCTACATCCTCGGCATATTTTACTCTTTGTTCTTTTGTATCAAGATCGGTTACCTTTATATTTTTCAAAGCAATGTCCGACACTATCATTGAAAGCCGTGCAACCGCCTCATCTTTCGGCTCTTTAAGAACAAGCTCTCCTCTCTCTATTTTAACCCCTATAAGTTCACGTGCCTCTGGTGTTCCCAGAAGTCGTTCAATATTCGTTACTGCGATCTTTGGAAGCCTTCTTCTGACTTCATCATCGATATAATCGTGTGCTCTGACAAGTTCGACAACACTCGCTGCTGGTGAATCGCCTCTAAACCGATGTGTCTGTAGTCCATCCCAGCCTACTGTACCAACGCCTTCATTCTCACCAGTGTGTTTAATCCCTATCCAGTATTTTGCTTCATCGGCAGGTAACAGAACACAATCAATTAATGATAAAGATTCCTCTTCAATCTTGTTATGCAATTCCACGAGCTTTTTGGTGGTAGAATTAGGAAGCCCTAAACTCTTAACAAGCGTGGGAGAAAAAAGAAGTTTAATAGCTGCTATACGACGATTACCTTCTAGAACAATATACATCCCAGGATCATCCGATGCAGTAATAATTGGGAATTCAGACGGATTTAAGCCTTTATAAAGAATATTCTCAGCTATATTCGCTATTTTAGTTCGGCTATCTTTAGCAATCGCATACAAAGCTTCACGCTGGTGAACTTTGGGTTCATATCTATAGTTACTAACGTTTAGCAAAAGATTATCTATATGCAATGAAAGAATTTGCTTCTTGCTCATTAAGCTTTGCCCCCCCAAACGCAGAGATCGTCCTTCGTATTACTAACTATGATATTACCAACAGGTATTCCTTAAGTCAATCAAAGACGGTTGGGCAAATATATATAAAAATAAATGTGGTGTGCAGCTGATACTGTATTGCCTATCAAGAAAACAATCGTATTGTTGCCATGAACATATACACAGCTTATTGACACCCCGATTCTCCAACGTTAAAATACCCACAAGCCACCGCTTACTATACCCTTTATTGCTCTCTAACCTCTCTTTCATCGAGGTGTCAAAGTGGAAAAGTCAAAGCACATCGGTATCTGGATCCGCGTCTCAACGGAAGATCAAGCCAGAGGTGAAAGCCCTGAGCATCACGAGAAAAGGGCTCGCTATTATGCGGAATCCAAGGACTGGCATATAAAGGAAGTCTACCATTTAGAAGCTGTAAGTGGTAAATCCGTTATGAACCAGCCTGAAACTAAACGGATGCTCGAAGATATTAAAACTGGACGGATTACCGGTCTTATCTTCTCAAAACTGGCACGTCTGGCCCGGAATACTAAAGAGCTTCTGGAATTCGCTGAGATATTCAGCGAATACGGTGCCGATCTGGTATCTTTACAAGAGTCCATCGATACCTCCACGCCAGCCGGACGCTTGTTCTATACGATGATTGCTGCAATGGCTCAATGGGAAAGAGAGGAAATCGCAGAGCGTGTTGCTGCTTCCGTTCCGATAAGGGCAAAGCTCGGAAAGTCTACCGGTGGCCAGGCACCGTTCGGCTACCGTTGGGTAGATAAGGCTCTGATTCCTGATCCGAATGAAGCACCGGTCAGAAAACTCATCTACGAACTCTTCCTCGAACATCGCCGTAGGAGGACCGTAGCGAGGATTTTGAATGAAGCAGGATATAGAACTCGGAATGGCTCAAAATTCTCCGATACGACCGTTCAGAGGCTCTTACAGGACCCAACAGCCAAGGGATTGCGCCGGGCAAACTACACCAAGAGCCTCGGCGCAAACAAGCAATGGGTATATAAGCCGGAAGAGAACTGGGTGCATGTAGCGGTAGAGCCGATTGTTTCCGAAGAACTCTGGACACAGTGCAACCTGATTATCGATGAGGTGCACAAGAATTATGTAAAACCTGCCAAGAGAACCGCTCATCTCTTCAGCGGGATAGTTTTTTGTTCCTGTGGCAAAAAGATGTACGTTCTTAGCAACTCTCCCAAGTATACCTGCGGCAAGTGCCGTAATAAGATAGGGATTACCGATCTTGAAGAGGTCTTTCACGAGCAGCTTAAGAGCTTCTTTTTCTCACCTGTAGAGATAACGAACTATTTAAGCAGTGCCGATCATGTAATCAAAGAAAAAGAAGACCTTCTCTTCACTCTCAATGAAGACGAACGTAAGATAAAACAGGAGATGGATAAAACATACAAGCTTTACCTTGATGACATGATTAGCTCAGAAGGTTTTGGAGAAAGATACAAACCGTTAGAGGAAAGATTGTCTCAGATACAAGATCAGATTCCGGAAATTCAAGCTGAGATAGATTTCCTTAAGATTCAGTATCTCTCAAGCGATCAAATATTCAATGAAGCTAAAGACCTTTATTCACGTTGGCCGGAACTGTCTCAGGAAGAGAAACGTAAAATCGTAGAGAGCATTACCGAACAGATAATCATCGGTGAAGACGAGGTCACCATCAATCTCTGCTATCTGCCTCCCTCTTCAGAAATGACTGCAAATGCGCAACACAACGTCATGTTTGCGTTGCCTTTGCCTCACTGAAGATCGGCTTACGATTATTATCTCTGGCGGTGCTATTATAAGAGGTATTGTCTAGCCGCGTATCAACATTGCGGTCTGACTTGCAAAGAAGATTGCGTAGAGCAAAACAATTACAGCACCCTGATAGCGTGACAGGCACTTCCCTTGCTTGCGGAAAAGCATTATCGTTGCAAACATTATAAGCATTGTGATTATCAGAAGATAGTAAGAAGTGTCAAGGTTTACATTGATACTCCTTATAGAAGAAAAGAGGCCGATTATAAGAACATTTGCCAGAGCGGAGCCGGTGATTCCCCCCAGAGACAGCTCTCCCGCTCCCCCGATGCTTGATTTGAGTGCTATGGTCAGCTCAGGGAGATTGGTCCCAAGCGACAGGATAATCAAGCCGGTGACAAACTGTGACAGCCTGTAATTGCTGATCAGAATAATGATCAGGCGCACAATAGCATCGGCCAGTATGATTACCGCTATCGTTCCGATAATCGCCAGGAAATAGTTTCTGGCGGCTTTTCCGGTCAGCACCGTTGTTCCAACCGCTTCTTTGCGGTGTCGACGATAAAGATACGACAGAAGCGTCAGGTAAGAGACCAGCAGAATGAATCCGTCGGATATATCGAAAACGCCGTCCAGGCTCAGGAGGAGCGGCAGGACCATATAGGCAAAGGCGGCCAGCATACTTCCGGTATCTATGTCCATAGACACGCCGTCTCTGCCGCCGCCCAGAAAGACACTAGTCCCCAGAACCAGGCCGAACAGGACGACAATACCTCCCAGCAGATTGCCTATGGACAGGAGCGGAACTCCGTCTATAAACGCGTTTATGGCTACTACAAGCTCCGGGAGGGAAGTAAACAATCCCAGCAGAATTCCGAAGATAAAGACCCTGGCACCGTGAGAGCCGGATGCTTCCTTAACGCTGCCTGTTATAAGATCCGCTGCCTTTCCCAGAAGATAAAAGAGAATAACAATGACTACGACAATGAAGGAATTGGGCATTTCATACTCCGATCATCAATGGATACCGGATATGAAGTGCCGCATTCTTTGTGCCAA
>JAQVUQ010000192.1 GCA_028699365.1 bacterium
TAGCATATTGTCCACATGCTTCATCAGGGCTTCCGCTCCCTCTGTGCGGAAGAGAGGCCATTGATCCCTGTCTCTGCCGTACTGATCTGTGCTCTCCATGGTCATATTCGCAAAGTTGGGTATCTCCAGGATCTTCATATCCCCTTCCTTTGTCCAGTCCTCACGGCTGGGGTGGTAGGGGATCAGTCTATCCCGGTAATAATACATGGGGTAGGAGGCATCGGCTATATAGCCCAGATCCTCCAGGGCGTTGACCATGGCGGTGCTGCCCCACAGTCTTGGAGCGCGGAAGGAGACGGTCTTCTTGCCCAGAACCTGCTGCACTACGTCTGTAGCCACCTCTATGCGGTGGTAGCACTCCTCCGGCAGCACCGGCCTGACTCCGGGAATAGAGAAGAGTTCATCTCCTATGGTCTCATGATAGAGGGTGTGGCAGCCTGTTTCATGACCGGCATCATCCACCATATGCACTATCTCCGGGTGAAGCTGCGCCGCCTCTCCGGTAAAGAAGAAGGTGGCCCCGGCGCCGTGGCGTGCCAGCACTTCCAGTATCCTGGGTGTGCCATGCACCAGCCCCTCGTAGTAGGGCGTCCAGCTCCCTATATCCGTTTCCATGTCAAAACCGAGCATTACTCTGATGTTCATAAAGCGTTTCCTCCCTGATAAATGCGGAACTCGTGATACAAATGTTCAAGCCCCTATTCCGGCACTTGGCCCGCCTATATTACTATTTTATAAACGGCCGTGCAAATGCATGGGTTATCAGTATTTCGTAATAAAAATCTATCGCAGGCAACAGTACTTCCTGCGTAAATTTTAACTTCTCTTCTATCATGTCCACATCAAAAGACCGGCCGTAAACAAAGCCGTAGCCGTAACGAAAATACTTCGCGGCCAGATCAAGCCCCAGACGGCTGTTGGCCAGATCATCTTCCACCACTTGCAGCATTCGACGATAGCTCTCATCAGCGTCCTCACTCTTCAGAGGGCCGAAAGTCCTGTCGCGCTCCATCTGGAAGCGAGCCAGATACAAGGCGCTCTTCAGAGTCACGCCTGCCATCAGGGCAACATCCATCTCCCTCTGCAAATCTGGTTTCAAAAGATCCGGCGCCTGTTCCAGAGCCCTTTGATAGTGCTCCATGCCTTCAGTCCAGATGGCGCATACCTCCTCAAGATCGGACAGAACCCTCTTCATGCCGAAGGGAGAGGCCCAGCGCTGGTCGTCAAAGTAGAGGGGGCTTCTCTTCAGGGCAGCCTTGTCTTCATCGTCCTGGGCCCACGGATCCTCAGCGGTAGCCCAAGCATCATCGCTGTAGAATTTTGCAGACAAATGCCGGGCCTGATCTCCCGACAGCAGCAGAGGATGTGCCGGGCCAAGGTACATCGGTCCACGAAAATAAGGGAAGCCGCTCAGACCGAAAGAGAAGGATAACCGGCTGAAGCTTTGGCTCAGCAGACCCCAGGCCTCAAGGCAATCCGCGGCGCCCTCTCGGCCCGCCAGTCTTTCAGCCATGGTCTTCAGGCTGTAGCCGTCGGTCGCACATCTCCATGTTTCCCGGTAGGAGATTTCCTCGGACAGCGTGCCGGTCAGACCGGTAAAGCGCCAGTTGGACAGAAAGCCTTTGGGGCGATCGCCCATCATACCCTGCCAGCGCTTCCGCCAGTTATCCATGACCGGCACATAAGGCAGATTGAGCATCTCGATGCCGATGGAACTCTCCGTCTTGATGTAGAAATCCCTTTTATCCCGGCTGCATATATCTCTCTGCAATTCGTATTTGGGCGAAGGCCCTATATAGCTGGCAGAGTAATCGAAAATAGTGCTTCTGACGCCATCCACTTCCAGCCAGGCATCCTTATCATAACAGGTCATCAGCCCGATGCGCTTGTCCATCAGAGGGATGAACTCCTTCTGCTCCCGGCTCCCGGACCAGAGGTGCGCGCTGTAGGGCCAGACTATGAACTCGCTGCCGGGATGTATATCCAGAATACGACCGGCAATGCCGTTGACGAAATCCGCTACCGCTTCGTCGGCAGACTTGGCGGCGCAGACCGGACAGTTGGTGCCCTCCTCCGGCCGCGGATACGGTCTGGTATAGCAGTGCCAGAGGCATTCTCCGCCGATAATGGCGATAACGCCCTTGACCGTCGGCACCTTGTCCATAATATTATTGACGACGCCGGCATAGATTTCCCGTGTCAGCGTCGAGCTGCTGCAGAGGATGCTGAAGCCTTCTTCCCAGGATTGCGCTCCTTTGAGTTGCGGGTAGCGCAGAAAGATTTGATCATCGCTGCGAAGCCTGTTGGCATTGATATGCAGATAGATGCCGACATTATGCCGGGCTGCTCTCTCCGCCAGAAGACGTAGTCTATTTATGCGTCCTGTCGCCTCCCGGTTCTCCAGTTCAGGGACAGACGGTGACTGCTCAACGTAATCAAAAAGATTCATGTAAATGTGCAAGCCGTTGAAACCGTAATGGGCCATAAGATCCAGATAGCCGTCTCCATAAGTCAGAGGATCGCCGCCATCGTCAAAACCCTGATGAAACGGAGTGGCGCTGATGCGCGTGGCCGCCCCCGGCTGCACCCTGTATTCACCGGGTGCCAGATAAGCCCCCCCGCTCTCACCCATCATCCATTGCAGACGATGAGCCCCGTAGAGCGCTCCGGCGGGTGAATCACCTGTAACCTGCACTCCGTCAGGCTTTACCGTTATATTGAAACCTTCGCCGGTTTCCCCCTGCCAGGTAAGATATATGGCTCTCTTTCCGGCCGGAACCCGGCCTGTTATAAGCGGTAAGCGCAGATTGCAATACTTGCTTAAGAAAGTACATAAAGATTCGGCACCGCAGTGCGCGTGAGCATCCTCACCCTCTACAACTATGCACCATTCCCCATCAAGAACGGTTTTCCCCTCCGGATGCGGCAGCACGCTGAAGTGCCGGGGCATATCCTCCAGTTCGGCAAAGAATCTTTTATCCTGCTCAGTTATACTTATCATTGCTCCCTCTCCTGTCTGCGCCTCTGGTGGTATCCCTGATGACCAGACGCGGTGTAATCCGGCAATTATCCATTATTTTCTTGCCCAGCAGCATATCCATACCTATCTCTGCCACGGCTGTATAGTCGATATCTATAGCGGTAGGCCACACCGGATACATCTGCGGTGCCAGACGATCCGAGCCTGCTATAAGAGAGAGGTCACCGGGGATATCTATCCCCTCTTCCGCAGCCTGGTGCATGATTCCCAGCGCCAGTTGCTCGTCGGCGGCGATGACGGCGGTAGGCTTGACGCCGGCCCCAAGAATATCTTTGAGACCGGCTCTGCCGCCGGCTTCACTCCATGGCTGCGTGCTGCAGAGTTCAGGCAGATAATCCAACCGTCTATCGGCCAGGCACCCGGCAAAGGCTCCCTGCAATTCTTCTCCTCCGATGCCGTTCACCAGCGCGATGCGATTGTGCCCCAGAGCACGGAGATGATCGATCATCATAGACGCAGCAGCATCGCCATTGGAAACTACACTCCCGATACCCTTTACGGGGCTTTCGTTAAAGAGGAGTACAGTCGGAAGCCGGCTGTCATGCAGGTATGAAAGCTCCTTCACATTCAATCGACTCAGAGGCAATAGACCGGAAAGCCTGTTTCCTGCTATAGCTTCATTCAGGGTATTTCCATCCAGGTGAAGGGCTCCTTTACGATAGGTAAATATCTTTACCTCCCGACGCCTGCTGTTGGCCGCCTTTATGATCAAAGTAATCGTCTGAATAAGAAGAGGATTGCCGCTGAAGTCGTCGATGTAGATAACCCCGATATCCTTCTTCCGGCTGCGGTCAGGATCGCATACGTAAGTGCCGCTACCCTGCCGTCTCTCCAGCCATCCTTCCTCTACCAGAGCCGCCAGGGCCTGCCTGACGGTTACCGGGCTAACACCATAGTGTGCAGCCAGAGCACGCTCGGTATGGAAGCGGTCTCCCTGCCGGTGCCGGCCGCTGCACAGCTCAGCCTTGAGTTTATTCTCTATCGTCTTATACTTGAAGTTATCCATGACCATCCCAATTGCTCTATAGCATTTATGGTATTATTCGACGTCGTTGCGGATATTCCTGCCGATTGCTATAGAGCAATCCTCAGTCCACATCCACTACATGTTCAGTATAGGTCGGCCGGTTCGGGTCGTTATTGACGGATACCCAGCGCACTGTGCAGCCTTTTTCCGATGATTCTGCCGAAATTTGCCTGTCCCAGGTTTCATCCGTCGTATATCCCATGTAGATAGCCGGGCTGAACCATGATGCGGTCTCGCCCACTGCTTGACTGAAGTTGCAGTGAATATGCCCGGAATAGTTACCGGCGATGTGATCCTTGTAACTTCTTGTAAACTTCCTGACTTTATCCATATCGGCGGCTGTAATAAGATACCGGTCTGCTGCAGCAAAACCGGTGCGGTATATGGGGATATGCGTCATCATGATGATGTTCTCATACTTGGGTTTGGCGCAGTTGGTGATATCGTTGGTAAACCATGGCCACGAGCCGCCTGTAAAGTCATGCAACTCGGCATACTCTTTTCCCGCTGTCCGGGGATTGAAGTCAGGACAGACAAAGTGCACCCCTTTGTAGTCAAAGGAGAAATTCTGCAGGTACTTCCCGTCTACCGGAATCGACGCCTTGCTCCAGTTGGTGACCCCGGAAAAATCCGAGATATAGGTGTACTGGGGAGAAAACGTGGTGTTGAATTCCGCATCAACATTACGCTCGTTATCGCCTATGAGAGGAACATAGGGAACACCGGCGGTGTTCAGTTGATCCAGTATACCTTTGGCCGTAGCCATGTTGGTGCCGCCCCAGGCGATATCTCCCAGGACGAAAACCAGCTCGATATGATCGGTGTTCTTGTTGGCGATAATCCAGTTGACCGCCGTTTGCAGTTTATCCTGATGCGACGCCGTACCGTCGATATGGGGATCGGTAATCACCGCAAAGCCGAATTGAGCGCTGTAACCGGGAGAAGCAAAGAGACATACCGCTAATGCCGTTGCAAAACAGAAATCTCTGATACTCGAAAGAATGGTCTTACTCATCTTTCTCCTCCTGCAGATGTTTCAGCAGGCCCAGACGACAAAGAAGGTCTTCAGGCCGGCAACCATTTTGAAGTTGCGGTTGAACAGCTCAACTCCGACGCAGTATATCGGTAAGTTGGGCCGGCATAAGTATCGGCACGTTGCAGCATAATTCCGGCGGGAAATGCTTCATATTTCCTGTGATGATCGTACCCTGACCGAAAAAAGCAACCTCCAGAAATGGTATATCATCAGGGTCCGGCAACGAGGCGGATAGCAACCCGACGTTAATACGCTCACCCTGATGTGTGAAAATAGAAATTAGTTCTCCAATAATCTGTGATGAAAAGCCTAATTTAGGACGAGACAATACTTCTCTGTATTCCGTTAAAATGCGTTCGTCGATTAATACATGCAACAGTCCGTTGATAGTCAACCTGACTATTTCCGCGCAAGCACCGCCTGGAGTCAGCGCGGCGGAAACCAGGATATTGGTATCCAAGACAACCCTCATGCATCGGTCCTCTCAGCACGTCTTCTCTGCCGGCGGGTGCTTGATATAAGCTCATCTATCTCTTCAGGCGTCATTCTGTCAAGCCCTCTTTCTCGGGCTGAAGCCTGCATAGCTTCCAGTGCGGAAAATGCCCTGGCCCGGCGATTATTCTGCAGTGCGCTCTCGAGATTGTCCTTGT
>JAQVUQ010000193.1 GCA_028699365.1 bacterium
TCAAGAGCTGTCACCATATTGGGTAAGGCAGTTGTTTCTGTCATTGCCACTTCCTGATCTACGCCGGTTGAAGTTCCCGTCGCCTCAAAGGTAACGCTGCCCTGTGCATTCAGTCCCTTCACCCTAAAATTCAGGCCTGTCGGTATTATACACAATTTCATATTCAGCACTAAGGATGTCCCCTTCGTCTGCGTTATTGGATCGTTTCTACCAGCCGGAAGAGTTGGGTATACCCCGGATGTAACCCACTCCGCAAACTGCTCGACGTCGCTGCTTGTACGCCGGGATCCCCCATCCGCGAAAGTAGCATTATTGGGGTCATTCAGATAAATTAAGTTGAGTTGACTGCCTGTTTCCTGGTGATCAGAGGTAAACCTGATGGTTTTGAGATCGACTTTAACCACATACATATCCATTTCTTCGTTAGGTTGCTGATCCACGGTCCTTATAGCTTTGGCTTCACGCTGATTCTTCTGGGCCGTCAGGGTCAGTTTGTAGGGATTTCCTCCTACTGTCAGCGGCTCTCCTGTACCATTGGAGCCTCCCTGACAGGCATCCCATGAATAGGTTATGTCGTCTCCGCTGGTGGTAAGTCCTGATCTTTCGGCTACTTCACTATCGTTCTTATCTTTGACGGTCATATATACGCTGTCGGCAGTGAATGAAGTGGGCACTACACTGTATTCCACTTTATTGACCCATTGCCCTTCTTCCTGCTGGTTGGGAGCCAGCCATTTACTATAGCTGTTTACCTGAACATCGAAAATAGTAAGCTTGGCTGTATCATGGCAACTGCTATCTCCACTCCAGGTGGCCGTCAGAGTGGTATCTCTGAGGGACTCGCTTGACTGTATGCCTTCCACCCAGATATTCTGGGGTAACTGAGAGGTATTTACAGTGTAAGGCAAAGACAGGGTCTGAGTCTTGCCTTCGTTCCAGAGCCTTATTCTGTAATTGCCGGGGTTCTGGGCTGTAACGGTCACTGTGCCGGTGGATGAATCTGCCACCCAATTGATTCTGACTTTTACCAGGTTATTATCTTCCTGGGTGCTGTTCACCGGTATGAAGGCTCCGGGATTATCCTCACTGCCTCTTTCGCTGCCGTCAAAATACAGGTAAAGACGGGGTGCCGGCGGCTTCCACTGACTATTCCAGTTCTCTTCATAGAAACCGCTCCCTCCTTCACCGTATGGACGCCGCCGGCCATGGACTATGATGGTATAGTAGCTTTGATCGGTACCGGTGGACCAACGGATGCTGCCAAGAAAGCTGTTTCCTTCGGCTGGTCCTTCCGCATAGAATGTACCCAGACTGTCACCGCCGTAGTAACCGTTAGTTATATCTATAGGACCGCTGCCTGGTCGGTACAACTCCCACTTGTCTATCTTGTATTTCCAATGATCGTGAGCATAAACCCATCCATCCTGGTCGGGATGGGGCTTATCAAGGTTTACTCCATTCGGTAGGGATACATTAAACCGGTATACCTGGGAGTTGGGCTTAACCTCAGCCTGGTTATTCTCTGCATTCGGCGCCAGGGTATACGTTTCATTGACGGATGGCAGACCATCTGCCGATCCTCTGGCGCTAAACAAGAGTAAGGCTGTGAAAATGTATAGGACTGCTTTGAGTATGGAGTTAATAAGACTCTTTTTCATTTCTCTGCTCTCCTGTTGTTCAACTCGTTTTCTTTCTCTACTGCTACCTTTTCGGCCAAGTCCAGTGCCCATTTGGCTCTGGGACTCTCCCGGTAATTACGGGCCAGCCTGGTAAAGGATCTGATGGCACCATCATAATCTCCGATATTCTGGTAATAGGTGCCGGCTTGAAAGAGTGCCTCTGGGGCATATTTGCTGTATGGGTAATTATTGGCCAGGGCTTCCAACTCTTCTATACCTGACAGATAGCGTTTCATTACACTGCCCAGAACCATCCCCAGGGTGTACCGGACTTCTTCTACCAGGGTGCTTTGTGGGTGATCGGTAATGACCCGTTTGAAGGAGTTTACGGCATCGTTGCCTCGATGCATGCCTAAAAAACACTGGCCGATGCGATAGGTGATATAATCGGCTTCACTGATTTGCGGATATTCCTCCAATGCTTTGGCGTAATAGCGATAGGTAGTAAACAGGTCCTCCCGTCGTGCCTGAGGACGGAAGGTACTGTCTCCCAGCCTGCGGTATTCCTGGGCTATCTTCAGAGATAGCTCGTCTACTAAAGAATTTACGGCTTCCGGAGATACTATTTTGCCGTTGTCTGCTTGCAGTTTCTGTAATACTTTACGTCTGGACAGCAAAGAGTTCAGATCGTTTTCAGGATACTGCGCTTCAGCTTGTAAACGGCAGGCATCTTTATATATAGAGAGGGCATCTGCCCTGTACCGGTTATCGGTCCTGGTGACTTCCAACAGAGCTTGAGATAGCGTATCCAGTTGCCTCATCGATTCGGGCTGCCAATTGCTCAACTTGCCTATCTCATACAGACTTCTGGCAGTATAGTAGGATATCGCAATATTATCAGTGTAATTGCCTTTTTCAACTGCCGTTAACAGCCGGTAAGCCTGGCCCGGATTCCCTTGCTCAAGTGCCAACCTGCCTTGGTAGTAGATAACGGCTTGCCGAAACTCACTTTGGAGATAAAATTTGAGGAATCTGTCTATCAACGGACCGGCCTGGGTTATATCGCCATAATCGAAGAGCATCAGGATATACCTGTATATTACGGCATCCATATCCTTATAGCGGGGATATCTCTCCGTCATTAATTTATAAAGCTCAATGGCTTTATGGCGATTTTGACCGTTGTCTGCTTCCAAACGTGTTATAGTCAGCTCCTGGCGTACTATTTCATCGGTAATGATGGCAGCATAGTAGAGTGCTTGGGCTGCTTCTTTCATATCAGGTAAAGAGAGGGCGTATCTTAGGAATTGCTCCACAGCTTTGTTTCGAATGGCACTCTCCTTGAAGATGAGCTTCCCGTTGAGGCCTAAATATCGAGAATTACCGGTATCCACACCGGCTTTTGTCAACATCTTTTCCAGCACGGCATAACGAGGATCGACCGTCTTTGGGGTGATTTCTGGAACCTTCTCTTCAGAGGTATCGACAGGGTTGACTACCAGGAACATGTATGACTTTCCGGCATTTGCTTCCGCAGTACAATATGGATAGTCGTGTATTGTCATTATGGCAATAAGAACTAACTGGACTATTAACAATCGTTTATCGCTTTTGATCTTTAATGAATATCTCTTGTACAAATCAACCTCACCCCCAATGTTACATACTTACCTTTATCCTTCCACGTATACGGCTCTGAGAACTTCCTCCACAGTGGAGGCTCCGACTTTGATCTTCTCTATCCCGCTATGGTTGATCTTGCCGTTTTTGAGCAGGATTTCTTCTATGCTCTCTCTTGTTTGCTGGGCTACGGCCATTTCTACACCTCTATCTCCAAAATAGCACCCTGCGGAAGCAATTGCTGGTTGCAGGTTATTTGTCCACCGTTAATGCGACCTTATTTAGCGCTTGCTCGTACGGTTCAATCTGTTTTTCTCCAACCCTTTTCCTTTTACCTGCATGCTCTGAAAACTCACCTCGGTGAAATGCTACTTTTTGCCGGAAATGGTGTACACGGATGAAAATCTTTTATTCCGTCAAAGGACGAACCCGAATTTCTCGCATAATTTCCTTATGCCTCCTGCCTGTTTCAGATAAGACCTGCTTATGGGAACCTCTGTCTTACCAGGACCGCTCATCCATAATTTAATTGTAAAGCCATTACACATGCCATATAATCATGCCATAATATTAAAATCGGAAGTGACCGGCTTGAGAACTAAAAAAAGGGAATACGATCATGTCATCTGGGATTGGAACGGCACATTGCTGGACGATGCCTGGCTGTGCGTGGAAATCATCAACAGTGTGCTCGGCAGACGCAATCTGCCGGCTATAAACATGCAGCAGTATCAGGAGAAGTTCGGCTTTCCGGTCCGGGATTACTACGAGCAGTTGGGGTTTGATTTCTCCACAGAATCCTTCGAATCCATTGCCCTGGATTTCATACGTGAATACGGGCAGCGCCGGCACGAATGCCGCCTGCACGACGCTTCGGCCGGGACTTTGAAGCGCCTGGCCGCATTACAAGTGCCGCAATCCGTTCTATCGGCCTATCATCAGGCCAGCCTGGAAGAGATGCTGGATTCTTTCGGCATCGCCGGCATATTCCACAGAATCTTCGGGCTGGAAGATCATTACGCTCACAGCAAAGAGGAGCAAGGCCTTCATCTTCTACAGGAATTGGGATTGTCCCGAAATAGAATCTTAATGGTAGGAGATACCATACACGATCATGAGGTGGCCCAGGCTATGGGAATAGACTGTATCCTTATACCCGGAGGACATCAGTTGCGCAGCCGTCTGGAAAGCTGCGGCTGCCCGGTGCCGGACTCCGCCGCAGCAATACTGGCGTCCGTCTTATCCTCATCGGCTGCGGGCTGAGGCTGCCTACGAACATCAACTTTCCGCTTCGTCCTGCACACCTCTCAGATCAGATACTCTTATCTCTTTGGGAGTGCAGAGATATGTCATCCTGCCCAGACGCTCGAACCTGCCTTCAAGGCCCAAAGCCACTCCACGGAGAAAATCGAATATTCTTACGGCACTCTCTTCATCGCCCTGCGGCAGCCGGACAAAAACAGGCGTGCCGTCCTTGAGACAATCAGCGATAAGGCAGGCATCATCCATACTCTCCGGGTCTTCAACCAAAAGTTCGGTCAGCATAAGAACATACCTCCCGGTATAACACAAGTAGTCCCTTCTTCCGATAAACTCATTCTACACAATATCTCCGGCCGCTACAACTTACGCTTGACATGGTCGACGGTTATGGGTAAGATACGGTTAAAGCAGTTCGACAATCGGTTTGAGGTAAGATACTTTTATGAACCGTTGCACAGATAATATATACACCCTTTCGGTAACCGGCCTCGTATTGGTAGAGCTGGGCGTAGTAGTACGCACCGGAGATACAGACGCGCCATAGCGGGACGGACCGAAAGCAGAACAGAGAACCTAAATCCCCGCCGGCGCGCCGGCGGGGATATTTTTTTGAGGTGATGATGATGAAGATGACCGGTGCCCAGTTGATAATCGGCCTGCTGGAGAAGCAGGGAGTAAGAACCATTGCCGGTATTCCCGGAGGAGCCAACCTGCCGCTCTACGATGCCCTGTCTCAGAGCGACATGATCCGTCATATCCTGACGCGACACGAGCAGGGCGCGGGCTTCATAGCCCAGGGGATGGCGCGTGTCAGCGGTCAGCCGGCCGTATGCTTCGCCACTTCCGGCCCCGGCGCCGTCAACGTGCTGACGGCCATAGCCGATGCCAAGATAGATTCGGTCCCGGTGATATGTATCACCGGCCAGGTCTCGGGCGGCATGATCGGAACGGATGCCTTCCAGGAGATAGACACTTACGGCATGAGCATCCCCATCACCAAGCATAACTTCCTGGTGCGCTCGGTGGAGGAACTGCTCACAGTGATTCCGGAGTCATTCCGCATTGCCGCCTCGGGACGCCCCGGTCCGGTGCTGATCGATGTTCCCAAAGACGTTCAAAGCGGGATGCTGGAGTTCAATAATTGGCCCGAGCCCGGCAGGCCGGACCCGCTGCCGCAGTTCGAATTTAGCGATCTCCGGCAGGCGGCAAAGATGATCAATGCCGCCCACAGGCC
>JAQVUQ010000194.1 GCA_028699365.1 bacterium
CCTCAAAGATGAAATGTCGCAGCGCTGTAGAGACATCACCTTCAACGGCATTCAGGCAGGCAGCCTGCAAGACCTCGTATCCACCGGTGCACGACCGCATTTCCACAATTCTGATGCGTTCACCGTCGACATCTATCCCTAAGCTTGTCTTGTTCCCAAACATATGCACTGTCACTCCTGCCAGTAAAGTATCTTAAGGGTTCCTCCGGTCATATCCGCCACACATGTTATGGCAAACGGCCCGCCGCCGCTGTGCATAAATCCTGAAGCCGTCAACCTGTAGACGGCTGACCTGGCCGTAAGCAGCGGTGCAGCCGTGCGAAAGGCGTCTTCGGAAAGACCGCTGATATCCAGAATGCCGCCCACATCTGCAAAGGGACCGTTCTCATCACGATAGGTCGTTATCTCCTCAGCCGTCTCTTCGTCCAGGCCGGGCACTGCAGCCAGCACCGCGGACGAGGCTGTGTTTATATTGATCAGGCCCTTTATATCTTCTTCATCAGAGACGGTCAGCAGATCGTATATGCTCTTGATATCTTCTCTGGAAAGCTCCGTCACATCGATTATTTCCGCAACCTGAGCGGGTTTCTCATCTGTAGCGAACTTCACCAGAGCATCGATCTTCTTCTCATCCAGCACATCGCCCAGCGCAGTTGTGAGCGCTTCCTTGTCAGCCGTCAAGATATTTATACGCTTAGTCCCCGCCGCGTTCATGTTCCGGTCATGCGAGTATACGGTAAACAGATCGACAGGCAGTAATCCGTCCGTACTGCCGGCAGAAAAAGCCAGCCTGTCCGTCATTCCCTTTATCAGACGCAATTCTCCAACGGTAAGCAGCGAAGCATTACGGGCACGATATGGGGTTTCCAGACCCGAATAATAATCCGTCTCGGCTCCCGAAGGCTGCAGCGTATCATCGGCATCACGCCAATCTATAATGCAATCGGATGCTTCGCTGTCGCCAAAGAGAGCTTCCAGCATTTCAGCGGGTGCAGTATTGACGTTCACCCGGCCGGACTCATCCTCTATCACGATGGAGAACTCCGCTTCGCCCATATCCAGCCCCAAATCCTCGGAGGTTAGCGTTAAGCCGCCGGCACCCTCCTCCATTACCGATACGCTCAGGCCTTCCGGCTCCTTCAGTTTCAACAGGGTTGCCTCTACGGCGGCTCGGGCCGCCCAACGGCATCTGATCCGTTCGGTATAATTCCTGGCGATACGCACCTCCGTGCGCGCCGTAAGGCTCAACCCGGCGGCCAGGATAATCAGCGCAGTCAGCACCCAGAGGGCTACTATCAGGGCTGAGCCCCGTTCCTGATGCAGCCTGGTCATTGCGCATTCCCCCCTGACGATCCTCCGCCGGCCGTTAGCACGGACGGATTGAAGGTGGAGGCCATCACCACAGGCACGGCCCCGCTTCGGGATCTGAGCGCCAGTTCGATACGCACGGCTGCCGGCAGCCTGGTTTGATCCGTCCACTCGTCGAGCCATTCATCGGCATCACTATCGTAGTAGAGGCAATTAAGGCCCACCACCTTATCGGAAAGCAGTATGGCCTCCGCTTCATCCGATTCTGACAGGCTTAACCCTGGCCTGAGATCCTCTTCCATATATAGTCCCAGCGGCCGACCGTCGTCCTGTTCCACGTAATAAGACACCCTGCAGACATCTCCTGCCGGTTCCGTTCCCGACGCGGCATGATGGCCCGTGGTCGTGAACGTCAGCTTGTCGAACTGGAGCCCCTCCTGAGCGTCGGTGGTATCCTCGCCTGTCAGTCCCTCGTCCTCACCCGCGCCCGACAAACAGACGCTTTGCAACTCAGCTCCGATACGATCCAGCAATATGCGTCCGGTCTGGGATATATCCGCTCTCTCCTCCAGCCTGGACGTACTCGCACCGGCAGCCCGAAACGCTCCGTATACGGCTCCGATAATTACTATCATTATTGCAGCAGCCACCATAGTCTCGATCAGGGTGAAGCCGTCTCTTCTCACTGGCTATCCGCCTCCGCCGTCTGGCTGCCGGTAAAGCAGGCCACCATCTCGAACGACTGATGCCGTCCCGAACCGTTCTTCTCCACCCTGATTTCCGCCCGGCGCAAGCCGGTCTCATCGGTGCCGATATCGGCGTTCCAGGTGTAATCCGGCGCATTATCGCCGAAGTCGCCGGATACGGCACCGTCCTCCAGATCGGAACGCCGCTCCAGATCGGAGGCTACCTGATGCGCCAGTATGGCCGCCCGGGAATAATCTTCCGCAGATCGTACCGAGACTAATCCCGATGAGAAGACTTTCAACACGGCTGCTATGCCTATGGCCAGCAGCGCCACGGCCACGATCATTTCCAGCATGGAGAAACCGTTTTTATTTTTCATCTTCAGTATTCAGAACCTCACAGCGTCCTGTAATAGCCTCCACGACAACGGTCCTGGTACCACCGTGCGCATCGCCTATCTCTATGACGGCATCCTCCGCCTGGCCCAACTCCGTAAAGCTTATCCATGTTTCCTCTTCATCAGCGCCCGGCTTGCTTACGGACAGCACTCTGGTGTTATCCGGCAGCCGGTGAAAACGCCCGGCGGGAGTCGTGACCTCCATGGCAACGTCCTCTCCCTGGTCATCGACGGTAATTGCTTCCACCAGAACGCCGTTCCGGCCGGCATCGAAAAACACACGCGTATCCGCGCGCTCGGTCACGGCATGGCTTCTGGCATAGTTCAAGGCCGCCATTACCGTCCGGCAGCCTGTGCGCAGCCTGGCATCACGCAAAGCCGGCCCCATGGAAACCGCCACGGTACCGCTTATTACGGCCATCACCGCCAGAACTACCAGCAACTCGATCATGGTAAAGCCCGGCCTGTTGCCGCTTCTTACGGACCTGCTAATTGTCCCAGTTGGTGATATCGGCATCGGAACTGCTGCCGCCCTCTCTGCCGTCACGTCCCAGCGAAGCCAGATCATAGGAATCGGCGTTGTTGCTGCCGGGACAATCATAGGCATAGTCTCTGCCCCAGGGATCCGCTGGTATGTTCTTCTTGACATACGGGCCGTCCCAACCGCTGATATCGCTCTGCGGCTTGACGCGCAACGCCTCCAGACCCTCCTCCGCAGTAGGATACCTGCCCGTATGCAGATAGAACTGATCCAGGGCATTGCTAATGCTCTCGATATCACTTACCGCTTTGGCATGCTTGGCATCCTCCACACGTCTGACCACTACCATAGTGACTACGCTGGCCAGCAGAACGAGAATGACCATGACCACCAGCAACTCCAACAAAGTAAAGCCGCCCCGGTTCCCGGTTAGCGCCCTGCGGGCACAGTTGTTGGTTGTTGGTTGTTGGTTGTTGGTTTCAGGATTCCCATGCAAGCATTTGAGCAAGTTACACTTAGCACGACCATGTGGATGGTTGTTCTGTACAGTAACATTTCTCACTACGTTATCCTCCCATCAGGTTAATCTGGAATATAGGCAGGAGCATGGCCAGGATGACAAACCCGATCACGCTTCCGACCGTAACTATGATTACCGGTTCCAGCAGCGAAACAACGCTCTTGAGCGTTGCCTCAACCTCGACATCGTAGGCATCGGCCACGGTCAGCAGAACGCTTTGAAGATCGCCGGTTTCCTCGCCCACTGCCGCCATATTGGTGAGCAGCGACGGAAAGACGCCCGTTTCACGAAGCTGACCGGCAAAGCTCTCCCCTTCACGCATGCCCTCCCTGGCGGTATCGGCCGCTCTGGCCAGAACCTCATTGTCCACCACGTCGCGGGCGATGGAGATGGAATCGAAAAGCGATATGCCGCCCTGCAGCAGAGTGGCTGTAGTCCTGGCAAACCGCGATACGGCAGCTTTCAAACCCAGTTTGCCGAAAATCGGCATCTTCATCTTCAGAGCATCCAACTTGAAGCGCCCCTGGGGGGTGCGGGCATATGCCTTGACGGAGAGCACGGTTATTACAGCACAAACCGCGACGGCCCACCACCATTGCGATATAAAGCCGGAGACGCTCAACAGGGCTACGGTAGGCGCCGGCAGCGCTTGTTCGAACTCCTCGAAAACGGCGGCGAATTTAGGCACCACCAGCGTTATCAGAAGGGCAACGGACAGAGTACCGATGCTGACAAGCAGTATCGGATACGCCAGCGCACCGCGAATCTGAGTCTTGCGGGCCTGATCCTTCTCAAGGTATTCGGCCAGCCATTGCAGCGTCGAATGTAGCTGACCGCTGGCTTCGCCCGCCTTCACCATGCTGACGTAAAGTCGCGGGAATATGCCGGGATACTGTTCCAATGCTTCCCATAACGCCTTGCCGCTGTTGATGTCCTGCTGCATGCGCACCAGCGCAGTCTTCAGTCTGGGGTTCTCGGTGTGTTCCGTAAGCGCCGCAAAGGTGCGCATCAGCGGCAGACCGCCGCGCACCAGGTTGGCTAACTGCCGGCTGAAGACCGTAAGATCTCCACTGCCTACTCTACCCCCGCCCGGCGTCCCGCGATGCAGAGCTGAACCCATGCCACGCTCTCCCGAAGCCGGAGCGATATGTCCGGGATGAATACCGTCCGCCTTGAGTCTGATCAGCACGGCGCGCTCGTCCTCAGCAATCAGCCTGCCGCTGACGCGTCTACCGTCGTTGCCTATCCCCCGATACGAATACTCAGGCATAGCCGACCGCCGTGTTCCCGGTGTGCCCTTTCAGCGCACCGGGGGTTGTAGGATTTACCGTCATTCCGTTTCGCCCTCCTGCGTGACGCGGACAACTTCCTCGAGAGTGGTCACGCCCTGGCGAACCTTCATCAATCCGTCCTGGTAGAGAGTGCGCATGCCTGCGGCACAAGCAGCTTCTCTTATGACACCGGCAGGGGCATGCTCCAGGATCAGAGAGCGTATATTCTCTTCCAGGATAAGAAGCTCAAAAATACCGGTGCGCCCTCTGTAGCCGGTCTTTTTGCATTCATCACATCCACGGCCGCGATAGAGGGGAAATACTCCCACACCGTTTCCGGCATCGAAGGAACCGTGCTCTTCCCTGCAGGCGACGCAGATAGTGCGCACCAGGCGCTGGGCCAGGACGGCCTCGACGCTGGAAGACACCAGATACGGCTCCACCTCCATCTCCAGCAGGCGTGTAACCGCCCCGGCGGCATCGTTGGTATGAAGTGTGCTGAAAACCAGATGCCCGGTAAGAGCGGAATGGATGGCTATCTCCGCAGTTTCGGCGTCTCTTATCTCGCCGACCATGATAATATCGGGATCGTGCCGCAATATATGCCGCAAACCGTTGGCAAACGTCAGGCCTATCCGGGGATGCACCTGTATCTGGTTGATGCCCTCAAACTGGTATTCCACCGGATCTTCTATGGTAATGATCTTCTTGGCGGCTGAATATGTCTTCTGCAAGGCGGCATACAGAGTAGTGGTTTTGCCGCTGCCGGTAGGGCCGGTGACCAGAATCATACCGTGAGGCAGAGTACTGAGCTTTGCCATACTCTGCAGCGTATCCTCCATCATGCCGCCGGTTTCCAGCGAGTAGCTGGCGGTGCTTCTGTCAAGCAATCGCAAAACAACGCTCTCGCCGTAAAGCGTGGGCATGGTGGACACACGGATATCTATTTCGCGACCGGCTATCCTAGACTTAATGCGTCCGTCCTGCGGCAGCCGGCGTTCGGCGATATCCAGATTGGACATGATTTTCAGTCTTGAAATGATGGCGGCCTGCAGCC
>JAQVUQ010000195.1 GCA_028699365.1 bacterium
CCTCGGGAGAGCCGGAGGATAAGGCGCAGAAGAATTTTACAGACCCGGAATCAAAGATAATGCTCTCAGGAGACAAGTCATTTATCCAGGGGTATAACGCCCAGGCCGCCGTAGACAGTGAGTATCAGGTTATAGTAGCGGAGATGGTAACGAATCAGGCCTCTGATGCCCTGCATGCGGAGACGATGGTTACAAGGATAGAAGAGAACACCGGAAAAGTGCCCGACGAGATGAGTCTGGATGCAGGCTACTATTCAGAAGCCAACGTAGAGAAGCTGGAGCAGAAAGGGATAGACGTATATATGCCGCCATGCCGTCTCAAGCACCGGGAGTATCGGGAAGCGAAGCCGGAGGCTGTGACCGAAGATAGTACGGTCAGAGAGAGAATGAAGGCGAAAGTATTAACCGACGAAGGGCGGGCAAAGTATAGTCATCGCAAAGAAACAGTAGAGCCTGTATTCGGACAGATAAAGAGATGTAAGGGCTTTAGACAGTTCTCAATGCGTGGCCGGCAGGCATGTGAGCCTGATATGCACGACGCATAACCTACTTAAGCTGGCAAGGCATGGTGCAAAAGCAATGGCCGTGCAGGCAGGTGTGTTGCTTGTGGAAAATGCCCCGGCATAAACGATTACAAGGCGGATGGATGCATTTTACTGATAAATCCGGCACCAATATATATGCCGGCTAAACGCAAGGAAGCGTTCGGCTCTGCTATGCCGTCTCAGCCTGTGATCTCAGGCTGGAGCAGCTTGGATAGTCGGACGGACTCCTACTGGGTCATTTGCATAATATTTATACATAGGTGTATAATCCGGTAGCAAGGTCAGATTGAATTGCAAACCGGAAGGAATGAAAGTTATGTCCAGAGTGCATAAGGATCCACTGCGAGAACTCACGGAAGAAGAGAGAAGCAGAATGGTCTGCCCGAGGTAAGCACCTACACAATCCTCAATACGTTGCATGATGCAGGGTATACGTGGCAAAAGAGCCGGACATGGTGCTCAACGGGTAAAGTGGTACGTAAACGCAAGGAGGGGCTTGTAGAGGTGACAGACCCTGAGGCAGATAAAAAAAGGGAATGATCGAGCAAGCGTATAAAACAGCGGAAAGCGTAGGGCTGCCGGTATGGACAGAGGACGAAGCAGGTCCGTATCAGGCAATACCACAGCCGGGATATTCGTGGCAGCCTGCAGGACATCCTGAAACCCAGCCTCATGAATATGTTCGTGGAGGCACGGCAAAATTCTTGACACTGTTTCATCCGGCAAGCGGCCAGGTGCGTGGCAAGCCGGTTACACAGACCACGAATGCAGTGCTGCATCCGTGGCTTAAAGATGAACTCAGTAGTGTGCTTGAGACAATCCTGGAATCCGAAGAAGAAACGATTGAACGGAGTTGGGATTATTGGGGATATCCCAGTAAGCGGCTTGAAGAGTTCACTGGCAATCCGGCTGAGAAGGTGCGCATGTTATTAGTCCTGGACAATCTCAAGGGCCATTACAGCAAAGACTTTGTCTCCTGGAGTCTTGAGCGCGGAATAGCGTTGTTGTATACGCCGCTGGGAGGGTCGTGGCTGAATATGGCCGAGTCGGTACAGCGTATTATTATTCGCCGAGCCCTGGACGGTCAGCACTATAAAAGCGCTATTGAGCTGATGGATGCGCTGGGTGCAGGAGTGCGTGGCTGGAATGCAAATCCAACGCCCTTTGTTTGGGTGGAAAACGCAGGGAAAGACGTCGGCGTGCCAGAGAACGGCGCCATGCTTTGGGCGGTTCAGGGACATATGCCGGCAAAGCGCTTGTGCCTCGAGGTAGAGTAAAGTCGTTGGAGGCGGCATAGTATGGCTATAAATTGGGCAAGTGACCCACTACATCATAAGTTTTTGTCTGCAATCCGGAGTTAATCCTGTCAAACTTCATCCATACCACCTCAGATACATTACTGCCGAAGTCATATCCAGCCGCAGCAGATACTGACTGCTGGAGCTAGAAACAATGCATCCTCCCATGAAAATCCCTGCCTGAACGCAACGACGCTTCAGCATACGCCCGCGGGAACCCGATCAGATTGATGCCCTTGTCCAGGGTATTACCGTATATGGCTTCCATATCGTTCAATTCCGGCTGAGACATGGCAACGGCATACAATCCACGCATAGCTGACATGGCTTTGATATAGTGATCTCCACGGCCGCAAAAATGAATGCCTCCACCGCCGAATTTATCGAAAATCATCTGATCATACGGGCGTATAAACTCCTCGTACATCTGCGGAGACAGGTTCATGGCCGAATCGTTGCGCAGCATAATACGTCCTCGGTGCAACATCTGCCAGTGGACTGCATAATCGCCCGCAGGCGGCAGCAGCTTATACCACTCGCACATATAGGCGATATAAGTCTGTGTAATCAGCAGAAGCAGTTCATGCACCAACCCGACATTATCGTATATCTCCAGGAATAGACTGCTTCCCCAGAGCATTTCACAGACGTCCATCGGTCCCTGAAGATCGGGATGGTATATCGTTATGTATTTGCCGATCAAGGGATATTGCCGGCCTATGGCTGCAAACACCTCAGCCATTTCCAGGACTTTGCCCCCAAGCCCGCTGCAAAGATCCGGCACGCCCCTGTCCAGCAGCTTCCCGACATCTGCCGCTCCGCCGGCAAGCGGCCTGACGCCGGGCAAGGTGTTAAGTTTCTCATCCATAACGAACAGCTCTGCTCCAAATATGGAAGGCAGTATTACGGTACCATAATTACAACGTACGGCCGGCAATGCGCCGCTGTCCATTGCCAGAGTTTTAGAACAGACCCCATACTGTTGCAAGGCCATGGCATCGCAACTACCGATAGCGTTATTTACGGATACATCCGGCCAATCCAGGGTGGCCGGAACAGACCGTCTCCTCTGCGGAAAGAAGTATCCCTTCTCAAACTTACCATCAGTAAAGCTCTTCCAGGAGTTATAGAGTTCATCTTCCACTTCCGGCAGTATGCGTTTTTCCAGATCTTCAAGATATCTTTCCAGCACGGTTTTCCTCCCGGACTCATACTTTAAACCGGTTCTGTCCTCTCTGTTTACAGCCTGCGCAGGAAGAACTTATACTCGCCGTCTCCCTGATCCACTTTAAGCATGATCAGATATATTGATATCAAACATTGCTTACATCTGTTCATACCGGTTTAATCGTTTTAAGCGTATAATTCGCCAATGATCCAGGAATTCCTTCTTTTTCGTAAAGTTTAAAAAGAAATCCTTATCTGCTTCACCGATGACTATTCCCATCTTCCGCGATACCAAATTGCTGTTACATCCAGACTCATACCGGCAGTTCATATCTATTGGCCGGTTGCATTTTTACCACTTCACTGAGCCGATTATCATAGTTTCCCCATTGTTTCGGGGCCAATCTTACTGCTATCTATCGGATTGTTCCAAGCCGTTATGCTACCAAAGCCTTGGCATGAGGACAGATTACACCCCAGCCAGTGTCTCAGAGGGCAACCCTATGCCAAGTGCATCAAGCAAATCTTTCTGTTGCGCCGACGGTTCCTCCAATAGCCAGGCTTCTCCTTCTCCTGACAGGCTAATCTTGTGGGCACAATAATCTCCAAAACTGTCCAGAACCTTGCGGCCTGTCCACCGTATGCCTGTCGCACGCCGATACATTACTTCGATACAACTGTAGATCATCACTGCGATTACATACAGATACAGCAGTGCTTCCACCCGTTTATCGTTCTGCAACCATATCGGCCTCAATACCAGGTCCGTTTTCATATTGCGATGCCGGCTCTCCACCACATGTTGTTCCTTATGAAGGCTGAACACTTCTTCTGCCGGCTTCTCCTTCATATCCGTTACCACCACATATTTCCCGTCCTGTTTATCCCGTTCCTTAAGGGCATCCTCTTCACGCCACCAGCACAGTGTCAACTCTCCGTCTTTTCCCGCCAACTCATAGCCGATGTATCGGCCAAAGGGCGGCTTCAACGCTGCTTCAATCTGTTCTTTGGCATATTCGCCATGGGCATAGCGCCGCCGGTTCAGATATCCGGCTATCTCTTCCAGTCGCTTCTCTATCTTTTTCAGGGCTTTCTCGCGCCCTTCCCGATCATCTTTGGCCTTGCGCTCACTGTGCACTACCAGAGCCCTCACCTCAAGATCCGGTGCCGAAACTTTTGTCGACGGTTTCAAGGTTATGGCGCTCTCTGCTATCCGATACACGTTCTTCGGATCGTGTTGACTGCTATAGCTCGATACCTGAAATTCACTCTCCGCTATTCCCTCGATCCATCCCTTCGGTATCAGTTTCCGGCTCAGCGGACATACGAAATGATGCTTTGCCTGCTGCAACCCCCACAGGTTCTCAAAGGTGGCGAAGATACGATCCGTTACAAATGTCCGGCTGCCTCCCAATAGCTCGCTTACTTTCTCCACCGCTGCCGGAAAGGTGCCTATCCCGTTCTCATTGCCCGGCAGGGGCTTGCCATACACTACCAGCCCCTCCGAACCCACTGCATCCAAGCCTACATTGATCTGCTTGTCTTCGCTTTCCAGCGCGTTATACCCGTGCGTGATCTTCTCGCTGCCTTCATATTCTCCGCTTAGCAATACCGCTGATGCACTCCGCCTGCCACCGGCTCAAATCGGCTCACCAGATTCAGTGATATTTCCTGCAACACTTCCTCTGCCGGGGGCAGAAAGACATCCAGGGCATCTCCCATCCGGTCATCATTGAAATGCTCTGCGGCAACTCCATAACTGAAGGCCATTCCGGAACGATCTGCCCATTCCTCCATCCGATACAACGGCGCTCTCTTTTTACCCAGACTGTCTACTATATGCGCTACCAGCGCTTCCAATGCCGCACTGTGGGTCAATTCCCGCTGCCGCTTCATCGGAACATGTTTATCTACTATCCCTCGAAATCCCAACAGCTTCAATAACGGCAGAACTATCGGTATTCGTCCTAAGTTTTTACGTTCTGTTACTCTTACCCGCTCCGCAAACTCCTTTGACTTTTGCGATGCATACCATGGGGCCATGATCTAATCATTCCTTGCTACGTTGATTTGCTGCAATCCTAAACTCTGTTAAGCTCCATCCTTCGTCGTTTCTCATCTATTATTATGCCTATTTTTCACGCTCAAGGCAAATTCCTTATCGCGGAAGATGGGTTTAGAAGCTTGTCCTACATACTACGCCGCCTGATTCCGCCGCTTTCTTCCGAACAGAAATCGTCTCAACTCTTCCAGGCTCATGGTATTGACGATATCCTTCTTCTCCAGCCAGCCCCGTCTGGCTGTGCCTACGCCGAAGCGCATGTTATCCAGGCCTGATGCCTGGTGAGCGTCGGAATTGACGGCTATTTTGGCTCCCAGTTCCTTAGCCCTTCGCGCGTGCCGTCCGTCAAGGTCCATCCGGTCGGGCGTACCGTCTATTTCCAGAATGACGCCCAGATCGGCGGCTGCTCTGATGACGGTTTCCAGATCGATATCATAGGGGCTGCGCCTGCCGATGAGGCGCCCGGTGGGGTGGACCAGGATATTCAGATAAGGATTATGCATGGCCCGGAGCACTCTCTCCGTCATCCGGCTGCCGGACTCGTTCATGCCGGAGTGGATGGCGCCAAGGACTATATCCAACTCTTGTAAAACGTCATCCGGCAGATCGAGGCTGCCG
>JAQVUQ010000196.1 GCA_028699365.1 bacterium
ATATGAAACGCCATAGCCAAAACCGTGACGCATCATTATATCGATATACTTGGGCACCTCCCACCATGAGGTGGCTGCGCACTGCTGCCCCCAGAAATCCATGGAATTGATCACCAGATGATCAGGATCAACGCTCTTTATCGTTTCATAACATAGTCGAACTATATCCGTATATGCCCAGCGCCGGAAGACTTGCCAGTCGGCAAAACGCCTCCCTGTTTCCGGTTTAAGTGGGGGCTGTATGTCGTCCTTTTGTTTATAATCGGTTCCCCAGGCGCTATTCAATGCAGCTATACTGCCGTATTCGGCCATCATTTTATCCTGAAACACTTTGACGGCACTCGGATTGTATCCGCCCCATCCCGGATAGGAGAACTCATCCTGCAGAAAATACCCCAGAAAATTCGGCTTGTCCTTTACATGTTGCACCGTTCTGAGCAGGGCTTTTTTCAAGGCTTCTCTATAGCCCTCGTCTAAAAAACATGGATAACCGCGAATCAATTTTGTCCCTCCCGGACCTACCATCAGAGCTTCAGGATGCTTTTTCGCATAATCCATAAATATGCCCAAATTAACAACCGAATAAATCCCTTGATCGGATGCTGCGGACATTTCTTTGTCCAAGGCGGTAAAGTCCTGAGTATCGCTTGTAGTAAGCCCCGTGATCCTGGTTAAATGAGTCGTTCCCCCCATACGAGCCCAGTAGCGTAAATAATCCCTGCTCGTATTGTGTGTGAAAGGGAAGTCCATTATCAACGGAAAAGGCTTTCCTTTCGCATAAATCACACTGTTTTTAACCTCGAATTTTTCAGCCGAGCCGGCGTTCACACCTGCACAAAGCAGAACGGCAATTCCAAGCAACCCTATATAGATCCTTTTCAGCATGCTATCCACCAATCGCATCTCAAGCCTCCATAACTTCATTATCGTTCCCGTTCTATTTCTTCAGGCCTTCTGCCAGCAATTCATTAATCTTGCTGGCTGCATTTAATGCTGCTTGCCGTGCTGTCTGCTTTCCCAGATAGGCCAGTTCCAATTCACGGCTTATTACTGTTTTCCAACGGTCAGCAGGAGCATACGGCGTCAGCGGGCTAGGCACAGCATACTTCACTTCATTCATGAATATTTCATTGATCCCATCGGGATGATCGGGGTTATGGAGAAACATCTCGGACTCAGCAGTCTTTTTGATTACCGGGATATTATAACCTGCTTTGGCCAGGCCCTTCTCACAATCCCCTACCACCAGATGCTCCATCAGCTTCCAGGCTGCTTCCGGATGCTTGACTTTGCTGCTCATCACCCAGCCGTAGGGACCGGTTACCATATTTACTCTCTTCTTCTGGTGTAACCCGGGAGCTACTCCCCACTCAAAACCCTTGACTTGTTCCTCTAGTATGGGAACAAGGAATCTTGCGGACAGGAACATTCCCAGCCTGCCGGACTGAAAGAGCTGCAGGTAATTGGAGCTTTGCAAGTCGCCGGCAGAGGGCATAACTCGATCTTTCACTTTCAGATCTACCAGATACTGGAAAGCTTCTATAGCCTGTTGGCTGTCCAACAGACACCTCTTACCATCAGAGCTGAAGAGACTGCCGCCGTTCTGAGCTACCAACAGAGGTATATCTCCTATCAGGCAGCCGTATCTCCGCTGGCCTCCTTTGCCTGTGGACAGTTTTAGCGCCGTCTGCCGAAACTCTTCCCAACTCATACTCCCCTTCGGATAAGGCAATCCTGCCTTATCGAACATGTCTTTATTGTAAAACAAAGTGTAGTCCGGTGACCAGTCGGTACCAAAGCCGTAGACTGGCCCTTGTCCTATAGTCTTATCTGCTGTCTCATATTTGTATTTATAGAGTACCTGGGGATAAAACTCTTCCAACTTCAGCTTGTTGCTTTTGACAATATATCTATCCAGCGGTTCCAATGTTCCCCTCTGCACATAGATAGGAATATAATCCGGTGCCAATCTGAAAATATCGGGGGGATTACCACCGGCTATCATAACCATGAGCTTGGTAAAATAATCCTTGCTGGTAAACCATATTTTCTTCACTTCTATGTCGGGATTCTGCTTCATAAACTCATCCAGGGATTTATCAATGAGCCGACTACCGACATCAGTGGGAGAATAGCCGCAAGCTATGGTAACCGTTATCTTTCCCTGATCTTCACTTTTACCACGCCCGCAACCACCAAGCATTATAGCCAGGCAAAGAGCGGTTGACAAACAGCGAAACAAATTACTTTTCATCACATACAACATCCTTTTCTATGAAGTCATCTGCGCTATGCTGCCAGGTGAACACGCCATAACATGTACCTCAGCAAAGGCTTTCCATGATAATCTGTTACAGGCTTAGGCTGCTCTATTTAATCACTTCAACGCTGCCGTTATACAGCATATTTTCCCCATTGAAATTGACGTATAGATCGTCAAACCAGGCCGTGCCGTTGGCGCCGGATAGGACGCACTTGGGAGTAATACTCTTCACTCCCTTGCTGAAGGTCTTGGCATAGTTGACCTGTTCCCAGTCATGCGTGCCGGTGCTGAACCGGGTATCGGCATCATATGTCTCGGTAGTGTTGTCATCGTAGACTATATCGTATTGCAACGCCAGCACGGCTCCCGCACCTACACCATTGGCCTTGGCCCAGCCACCTAAAGTCAGGGTGGTGGGATAAGGTGAACTGAAGGTAATCTTATTACCTGACCACCGGGCCACTCCCCTGGCAGCGTCATCCCGCACCAGTGTCCTGATGATCTTCAGGGATCTCATCCCTGTGTGATAGTAATCCCTGACCCAGCCGGCAGATGTATCCAGCGAGTCATTGGCATAGGTAGTCCATCCATCCGGACAGATCAGTTCGAAAGACTCTTCCGAGGAGAACATACCGGTAAATCCTGCCAGGTCGTTGCTGGTGCCAATAGCCAGAACATACGGCTCTTCGGGATATTTAACGTTTATCTTAAAGCCGTTATTCAGATCTGTAGAAGATATTGAGGAACAAAGGATCCTGCCTGTCACTATCTCCTTGACGGCAAAGGTGCTCCCGCTCAAGCCGCAGGCGGAGGTATCCACTTTCAAGGTGGCTGTCCCGGGACCGGAGAACGAGACACACAACACGTTATACTTCCTGGTGGCTTCAAGGACGTTTATGCCTGTATTATCACTCAACTTTACCGGTGGATCGGCGATGTAATCTATCACCTGCGCCAAATAACCGGTAGACAGGCTTTCAGCCCCTATAGTGGAGAAGTAGACATTACCGTTTTGCAGCAGCAGCGGGTTGCCGGTGGAGTAATCAGTGACCACTGCCGTAGCGCTGTTATTAGTGATCGATTTTCTCCTGGTCGGCTGTATCCGCCAGGGAGAAGCGGCACTGAAATTGTTTGTAGCTCCGGCGGCGCTGTGTCCTGTAGTATCCTGTACTGACGTGCCGCTGCCCTCATCCATATTCCATCGTCCGGCTGTCAGAGTGTTATAATGTCGGGCGATTTCATCGGCGCTTAAGGCTACCGGATAGATATTCAACTCGTCGATAATACCGTTAAAGTAATAAGCATTGGCATAAGACGAGTAAGAGCCTACGCTAAGCCAGGCTGTAGGTTTGGAAGCGATGGCCTGTGCCGTTCCGGTAAGGGTTTTGCTCAGAGCCCCGTTGATATACAACTTAGCCTCTCCGCTGGCGCTATCATAGGTGCCGGCTACGTGATACCAGTTGTTGGAACTTAATACTGTATCGCTGATCAGTACTACGTTCCAACTCCAACTGTTAGGCGGCACATATTTACCTATCAGTAGTGACAACTTACCGCTATTCACCGCAAAGAAATAGGTAAAGCTGCTCTTGCAGGCAATCATATGATATCCGGAATTGGTATCCGCCGGTTTTATCCAGGCCTCTATGGTCAGCTTATCCGTGATGTCAAGGCTTGAGCCGGAGCCGCAGTTGACATAATCATCCACGCCGTCAAACTGCAGCGCCTTGCCTATTTTACCGTTTACCCAACAATCCGGAGTGGTCATATTGGTCAGAGTGCCATTATTGCCGTTGCCTGATCTGTCCGTAGCCGTCGTGCCCGAAGTTTCGTCCAGAGCCCAGCGTCCGGTTATGGGCTGTTGCGCATGCTGGTCGATGATCTCGTCATTTAGAACAGCAGGGTATACACACACTTCGTCAAGCCTGCCGCAGAAGGGGCTGTCTCCCATAACCAGATTGGAAACCTGGGAGCTATCCATTGTATAGCCAAACAGACAAGTAAGTTCCCTCTCCTTGACCCCGTTCAGATAGAGCTTCATGGTATCGCCGGTTTTGATTCCGGTTACATGATACCACTGACCTGTTTGAATGGTAGTGGATGTCTTTACTCCGCTCCAGTAGTGCCACTGGGAATCCCCTCCGGCGGCATCGGCGGTCATACGGTACTGGAAGTGCAGCTTGCCGTCCGTGCTGGAGTATATCAGACGGTAAAGCCCGTTATCCAGAGGTTTGGCGTTATCCGTCAGGCTGTCGAAGTTCACCCAGGCTTCCAGCGTCAGGGGCTCGGTAATGTTCAGGGTAGAGCCGGCACCGCAGTCCACATCATCATCCGTTCCGTCGAAGGCCAGACACCCACCAATCTTGCCTGTAGTCCAGCAACTACTGCCGTCCATATTGTGCAATGCACCCATATTCCTCCTACCGGAAGAATCCTGCAGAAACATGCCCTGGCTATCGTCAAAAAGCCATCGGCCGTTTATCTGGCCGTTCTGGTAATGTTGAGCAAGTTCTTCTGCGCTAAGAACCATAGGGTAGATGTTCAACTCGTCGATTATGCCATTATAATTATAGAGGTTGTTGCCGTACGATATGGCAGATCCAACACTGAGCCAGCCTGTCGGTTTAGATCCGATAGGTTGTGGTGACGTTGCCGTAACGGTTTTGTCCAAAACTCCATTGACATACAGCTTTCCCTCTCCGGTAGAGCTGTCATAGGTGCCGGCTACGTGATACCATTTATCGGCACTCAATACCGTACTGCCGGTTAGCGTTGATATGTTCCAACCGCCAGCAACTGAATTACCTATCAGCAAAGCCAACTTGCCGCCAAGTAGTGCAA
The DNA here is from genome assembly GCA_028699365.1 of bacterium. Lineage (GTDB taxonomy): Bacteria > UBP13 > UBA5359 > UBA5359 > UBA5359 > UBA5359. Next base: position 5,105 of record JAQVUQ010000196.1, read on the forward strand.
AGAAGTAAGTAAAGCTGTTTTTGCAAGCAATTATATGATAACCAGCTCTGGTATCCGGCTTTATCCAGGCCTCTATGGTCAACTTGTCCGTAATATCCAAGGCTGAACCGGCCCCGCAGTTGACGTAATCATCCACGCCATCGAAGGCTAAAGCCTTCCCTGTCTTGCCGTCAACCCACCGGCCTACGCTTGGATCGCTTAAAGTAGTTATCATCGTACTGTCCGGCTGAAGCGTGGAGGTAGAGGTATCTGTTCCGCTTACCGTCAGGCCGCAGAAAGCCGAGGTCTGATCCACCCCGTTTGTAAGATCAGGATCACTCTTGGTCAACGGAGTAGCCATCACCAGAATCTTGCCGCCGGCGTTCTTGTAGGCAGTCAAGGCATCGACCGTAGCCTGAGACAACCCGTCTCCCATATCCTCCGGTATAATGATCAGATCGTATGTCTGTAAATTAGTCGAATTGAGTGCGAACTGGCTGCCCAGTATCAAACCATCTACGTCAGCATAACGCAGCAAGCCTTTGGTCAGGGGAAATACTTTACCTGCATAATCGGTGCTGGGG
>JAQVUQ010000197.1 GCA_028699365.1 bacterium
CTGCAACAGGCATACGATATCGTCCACGTCGCCTGTCAGCCGTGCTGCCGCCTCCGGAGAGCATACCGGCACCGCCAGAATCAGACGTGCCGGTTTCTCGGCCAGCACGGCCCTGGCTGCCGCCTGAGCCGTCACCCCGGTAGCCAGGCCGTCGTCAACCAGTATGACCGTCTTGCCTGCTATATCCACGGCAGGACGATTGCCGCGGTAAAGGCGTAATCTCCTGTGCATCTCTGCTGTCTCATGGCCGGCTATCCTGTCGATGTCCTGCTCTCCGATTCCCAACTGACGGACAAGCGATTCGTTTATGACCCTGACTTCCGGAGCAATAGCGCCGATGCCCAGCTCCGGCTGTCCGGGCGCTCCCAGTTTGCGCGCGACAATGATATCAAGTTGTGCTCCCAGCGCACGCGCGACTTCACAGCCCACGGGAACACCGCCGCGCGGCAGTGCCAGCACCAGCGTGCCCTTGCCTTTGAAATCGATGAGTTTTTGAGCCAGGCGTCTGCCTGCATCATATCTGTCTTTGAATATGAAGGGGCTCTCTTCCATTCGGTTTCACTCCACATATAGCGCTCTGATATCGTTAGCTGATGGCGAGGAATACCTGATTTGGTAATTACCCATTTGCATTATTCACTAAACCGTACGTTCTTGTCTGCCCTGCGACATTGACACTTTAACAGATGCAAACTATTATTATTTATATGACCTTTGAGAATGTGACCGCTTGGTTCGTGGAGGTGCCTTTTGTCGGTAGTATTCTTAGTGGCTCCCATACTTGCTCCGGCCGTGACGGCGGCAGGCTGGCCTATACTTTGCGGTGCCGTTGCCGGGGCTGCCAACTTGCTGGGCTACAACACTCTTAAATCGGAAAACGCGACGGTTGCGAGCAGTGAAAAACGTGTATCCGTGGATATACCCGTTGAAGGGGCGGAGGGTGTGACGGCATCAATCCGGCGGGAAAGCGAATTTACTATCGCCAGAGATGATATCACGGCTGTCTTCAGGCGTTATGCCGACGGGCAATGCAGGCTTCACGTATCCGGCACCAACAGAACCGAGGCGGAACTCGAGAGTATCGGCAGCGAACTGCTGGGTCGGGTAGTTCAGCAGTATGCCTACAACAGAGTGGTCACCGAGCTGAAGAGCAAGGGATATGTCATTACCGGCGAAGAAACGGCAGCCGATCAGACTATCAGAATAAACGTGTGCAAGCATGTTGAGTGAGGTTGATTTGGGCAGATTCGATCATCTTGAAATGGACGACGATCCATCCGGAGAACTCGACCCTCTTCCCGGCGACAGGGACATAATCGATCATGTGTATTATCTCGATGCGGCCGATGAGGCCTTTGCCGTAGAGGATTACGAGAGGGCCTTGTCCTACTATTCACGGTCGCTGCAATATGACATCAACACTGAGGATGCCTGGCTGGGGCAATTGCGCTGTCTTATCGAGATGAGGGAGTTGCAGGAGGCGGTGGTCTGGTCCGATAGAGCCATGGAGCGCATGCCTAACTCAGCCGTGATTCTGGCTGCCAGAGGGATGGCTGAGGCCAGGCTGGGCAGGATGGAGAAGGCCATCGGCTTTTCCGATGCCGCTCTTGCCGCCAAGGGTGTAAAGCCTTTCGTCTGGATAGCTCGTGGAGACGTTCTCATTGTCACCAGTAACGACAGCGCCAAGGCCTGCTTTTACAAAGGTGTGGAGATGGCTCCCGGCGATTGGCGGGTGCGCTCTGCCATTGCCCAGGCATATCTGATCCGCGGGCGCTTTCATCAGGCGCTGGAGAATCTGCGTCACGCCGTCCGTCTGGATTCAAACCGTTTCTATTGCTGGTACTGGATAGGGAGATGCTGCGAGGAACTGGGAGAGGTCAAAGATGCCGCTATCGCTTATAAACGTGCTCTGTCGATAAAATCGGACTTCAAAAGAGCACAGGAAGCGCTGGCGCAGCTTAATAAACGTCGCAGTATCTGGACAGGACTGGGCAATTGGCTGAGAAGACTTAGGGGAGGTTGATGGATGGCCAGGCATGAGTTGGAGATAGTGATAAGTCCGGACGGCGTGGTAGAGGTGGAAGTTAAAGGGGCCAAGGGGAAGAAGTGTCTCGAATACCTGGAGGTGTTCAATTCCATCGGCACCGTTAAGGATAAGCGCCTGACCGGTGAATACTATGCGCCGGAGTCCGAGGTATCCATCACCAGTCAGACCCGGACTCGTTTTACTAATTGAGCGGCTGGATAGGGTAGTTTATGCAATGTCCCTCCTGTGGTTTTGAGAATATACCCGGTAGCTCTCGCTGTTGCTCCTGCTCAGCCGATCTGCAGGCGAGGAAGAGGGTCGAGTCCGTTTATCCGCCACGTTGCAAAAAGAGCAGGTTGGAGCGCGATTTTGAATGGGCCTTTAACAACAGTGCCGTCCTGGCACCTGTAGCACGCTGTCTGGATTCATTGACAGCCTTCCGCTCTGCGATCTTCACATCCATCGGACGTACATTTGCGATCATAAATCCCTTGTATTATTTCCGTTTGTTGCCCCATGCCGTGCCTGGTCTGGTACAGATCTATGGTCATGATCGCGACAGCCGGGGATGGCTGATTCTCTTTGGCTTTCTGGCACTGCTGGCAGGCACTCTGTATATATACGGGACACCCTTCTTCATCCCGCTGATCTGGTTGGTGCTCGGGCTCTCTATTGCGTCTGCATCGGCGGCGGCAAGCCCGCCTTCGCCTGAAGGCGGTGCGATGCTGAACCGCCGCCGCATAGGACACGCTCTTATATTGCTGTATCTCTACCTGTGTATTTACCTGGCGGCATGGTATATATTTCAAAGAACCCACATGATATGCAACATCAACAGAGATGCCTGGACCGGCAGACTGTCGTCGGGAGATACTCTGCTCCTGAACAGGAAGGCGCCTCTGCACCGGGGAGACATAATCGCTGGAAACTGGCGCTATTGGGAAAACGCCGGGGAGATTATCGGTATTCCGGGTGACAGGATAACGGTGGGCAGCCGGATACGCCTTAACGGTAGAATTGTAAGCGACGTCATTATGCCGGGTGCCGACGAGGCCGGCAGGTCGGCTTCAATAGTATTGGGAGAGAACGATTACTGGATTCTGGTCAGGGCGGAGAACGGGCCGCCGCCTCCGGAGGATAACCGTTATCAGTCATATCTGGACATAATGGTTCGGGACGGTATCATTGCAAGAGAGAATGTATGGGGCAGGGTGACGGCCGTCCTCGGCCCGCCCTCCCATAGAAGAATACTGAGGGGGAGGTAACTAATTGGTTTTTTCGGACTTGCTCAGAGAAGCCGTTGACAGAGGTGCATCCGATCTTCACCTTATGGCCGGTATGCCGCCCGTATTCAGGATAAACGGGGAGATAATAGTCTCCGATCGCCAACAACTCAGCGCTTCCGGGACAGAGGAACTGGTTATGGCCGATTTGACGCCTGCCAGGAGAGAGACGCTGGAGCAGGAACTGCAGCTCTGCTACTCCCTTACGATGCCGGAGGTGGGATATTTCAGGATAACCGTCTACTACGAGCAGGGTACCCTGGGAGTTTCCGTGCGCGTGGGCATGACGGTGATCCGCAGCCTGGAGGAACTGGGGCTGCCTTCGACGATAGCCGAATTGACCCGGCGTCCGGCCGGGCTTATTCTCGTTACCGGGCCAACTGGTTCCGGCAAGACGACGACGCTCAATTCGATGGTGGATATGATCAACCGTGAGCGCCGCTGCAAGATAATCATGGTAGAGGATCCCATAGAGTACATCCATTCCAACAAGCAGAGCATCGTCGTGCAGCAGGAGCTATATACCGATACCCATTCTTTCGGACGAGCCCTGATTCATATCCTGCGGCAGGACCCGGACGTTATCGCCGTGGGTGAAATGCGCGACCTGGAAACCATCTCGGCGGCGTTGACCGCAGCGGAAACGGGCCATCTGGTGATCAGCACCCTGCATACGCCCGATGCGCCGCAAACGGTGGATCGCATCGTCGATGTCTTTCCCGCCGATCAACAGCCCCAGATCAGGGCGCAGTTGGCCAATGCCCTGGAAGCCGTCATCTCCCAGAAGCTCCTGCCTCGCGTCGATTGCGAGGGGCGCATCATGGCATCCGAGATCATGACGGCTACGCCGGCCGTGCGCAATATCATACGCGAGAACAAGATCCAGACGCTCTACAACTCCATTGCCACCGGACAATCTTTCGGCATGCAGACCATGGACGCCTGCCTGCGCCGCCTCTATCAGCAGGGCATAATCACCTACGATACGGCCGCCACCAGGGCCAGGTTTCCGGCCGAACTGAGGTCTCCCGGCTCCAGCAACGGCGGAGTGCTCAAGTGAGGCTGCTGCAGGGATACCGGGCCGTAGCCGGCGGCGAACGTTTGCCGTCTTTTGCCGCAGATCGGAGCCGGCTGGATGAAAAGATCGAAGCGGCCGACCGGCTGCTTTGCCGCTGCTGCCTGTGCGAGCGGCGCTGCGGGGTAGACAGGTATAACGGAGAGACCGGCTTTTGCGGTGCCGCCAGGGAGGGGTCTTACTTCTTTGAGCATATACTCTGGGGCGAGGAGAAGCCGCTGATTCCCTCTCACGAGATATTCTTCACCGGCTGCAACATGCGCTGCAATTACTGCTACTCCTGGGAACACGTGGAAGATCCTTCCGGAGGGCGTATCCTGGCTCCGGAGGAGATGGCCGGCCTCATAGACAGGCGCAGCCTGGAGGGAGCAATCAACGTCAACCTCATAGGCGGAGAGCCCACAGTCAATCTACCGTATATATTCAAAGTTTTGCGTTGCCTGCAGCGTCCCACGGCGATCGTCTGGAACTCCAATTTCCATATGTCGCGGGAGGCCATGAGCCTGCTTGACGGAGTGGTGGATCTATATCTGGGAGATTTTCGCTTCGGCAACAATGAGTGTGCCGTCAGGCTGGCCGGCACGCCGGATTACTTCGATGCGGCGGCACGGAACTTCATGGCGGCGGCTTCGTCCGGTGACCTCATCATCAGGCATCTGCTGCTGCCGGGACATACGGATTGCTGCCTCAAGCCGATAGCGGAATGGGTATCCCGCCACCTCCCCGGTGTGCCTTTCAACCTTATGTTTCAGTATACCCCCTTCCACAGGGCGCTGTCGTGCCCGCAAATGTGCCGCTCGCTGACTGAGGAGGAGGAAGACACCGCCCGGCGCATGGTGGAGGGGCTGGGACTGAATACTTGCCTGTGGAATACTCCCTTAAAGGGAGCGGCGGCTCTGCCGTCGAACGATAACCGGGAGGAATTGAAAACAACCATCACCTTCAGGCCGGACGGGCGGGTAGGTATAATGCATCTCTACGACGATCTGTTGGACGTGGTGAAGATGTTGGGAAGGGGGTATCCGTGAATAAGTTGCTGATTTGCCGGAGGCGGGTTTGATTATATTTCATGGATGTCCCCTAAAGAGGAGGTCAGAAGCGATGAGTCAGGAAGATAAACGGATACCCCCCGGCATTGCCGGTGAAATCGAAGTCCTGGTCAGAGCCAGATATCCGGTCATATACGTTGTCACCTGGGAAGAGGCCAGGGTGGAGAAGGTCATCGCCGAGATGGCGGCCCGGCGCGAGAAGAAGGCCTATACCTGGTCGATATGCCG